>RFJD01000190.1 GCA_003695015.1 Verrucomicrobiota bacterium
CTTCACCATGGCTGCCGGGCGTTGAGTTCGCGGACGATGACCCGCCTCAGCTCCAGCGCGTCGAAGCCACCCTCGTTCCGGTACACGATCCTGCCTTCCGGGTTGATCAGCACGGTGAAGGGGATGGCGCCGCTCCACTGGTCGTCGAAGGCGTCCATGAGCTGGTAGCGGTCGTTGCTGCCGAAGATCAGGTTCCGGCAGGAGGCGTGCTGTTGTTTGAGGAAGCGCAGGACCTGCTCGCGTTCGGCGGGGCGTTGGGCGGCGACGGTGACCAGTTCGAAGTCGCGGCCCCGGTACTGGAGGTTCATGAAGACGAGGTCGGGGAACTCCGCCACGCACGGCCCGCACCAAGTGGCCCAGAAGTTGACCAGCCGGAACTTCGCCTTGCCGCCGGGGGGCGGACGGTTGGCACGCAGGGCGCGGAGGCCGTCGGCATCGACCGGTTCGAGCGTCACCGGCTCGGCTTTGACGCGCTCCCAGAACTTTTTCACCGAGGCGCGTTTCTCCGACCATTTGGTCGAGCAGCCGAAGACCTTGGTCCGGGTGACCGGCGGCTCCCTGCCGGCCAACAGGGCTTCGATGGCGTTGCGCAGGTCGTGCGTCTTGACGTCCGCGATGTGCTCGTTGTCGTCAATGCGTCCGACGTAGCGCAGGCGGCGTTCGGCGTCGAAGACGAAGGCATGGGGCGTGGCCACCGGCCCGTAGGCGCGGACGACGTCCTCGTGTTCGCCGCCGGCATCGAGGTAGGGGAAGTTGAAGCCGTGGTCCCGGGCCCGGATTTTCATCTCCTCGAGCGAGTCGCCGAGGTCGGTGTAACCGAGTTCATCCGGCCGGACGGCCTGGGGGTCGTTGGGGTTGATGGCCACCAGGGCGACGCCGCGGTTCCGGTAATCCCGGGCGATGGCTTTGAGGCGTTCCTCGTAGTACTGGGCGGTGGGACAGTGGTTGCAGGTGAAGACGATGACCAGGACCTTGGCATCGGCGTAATCGCTGAGCCGGTGCATCTTGCCATCGACCCCGGGCAGGTTGAAATCCGGAGCCTTGGCGCCGAGGGGCAGGGTGCGGACCGGTGTGGCGGCCAGTAGCGCGCCGGCCGAGGCCGCGAGCGCCAACCACGGAATGATGCGGGACGTGATCATGGCGCGGAGCATAACGCCAACCGGGCCGGCAGTCCACCGCGGCCAATCCGGCTTGCCCCGGCGGGGCCTGCTGCCGACAATGCTCACATGCACATTCCGGACGGGTTCCTGGATGCGAGAACGTGCGTGGGAGCCGCCTGCGTCGCCGGCGCGGGTCTGGCTTGGGCGGGGCGTCAGGTGACCGCGCGTTGGAACGACCAGACCGTGCCGATGCTGGGGGTGATGTCGGCGTTCGTTTTCGCCGGCCAGATGGTGAACTTTCCGATCCCGGGCGGCACCTCGGGGCACCTGCTCGGCGGCACGCTGGCGGCGTTGTTCCTCGGACCCTGGGCGGGGGCCATGGTCCTGACGACCGTGTTGGTGGTGCAGTGTTTCTTCTTCCAGGACGGCGGGGTGACGGCCCTTGGGGCGAACGTGTTGAACCTGGCGTTGATCGGCTGCTGGGGCGGCTGGCTGGCGTATCGCGGCCTGGGCCGGGTGATGAAGAGCGAACGCGGCCGGCGGGTGGCGGTCGGACTGGCGGCCTGGGTTTCGGTCGTCGCCGCCTCGCTGGCGGCGGCGGCGGAACTGGCCCTCAGCGGCCAGGCACGCTGGGAGGTGATCGTTCCGGCCATGGGGTTGACGCATGCGGTCATCGGCGTGGGCGAGGCGCTCATCACCGTGGCGGTGTTCTCGTTCGTGGCCCGGGTGCGGCCCGACCTGGTGTACGAACCGACGGCGGGACCGAAAGCGGTCGTTCCGGCGAAGACCCTGGCCGTGCAGGGTTTGGTGGCTTCGTTCGGAGTGGTGTTGCTGCTGGCGCCGCTGGCTTCGTCGTTGCCCGATGGTTTGGAGAAGGTCGCCGAGGGCCTGGGATTTGCCGGCAAGGCGCGGGAGTCGGCGCCGGCCCTGATGCCGGATTACCAGGTGGCGGGTGTGGGGTCGCCGTGGTTGGAGACGGTGGTGGCCGGGGCGTTGGGCACGCTGTTGGTCTTTGGTTTGGGCTGGTTGCTGGCTCGTTGGCTGCAACGGGGTTCCCGGCGGGAGGTGTGCTCGGCCCGGCCGGAAGCCTGAGCCCGGATGGCGCCCTCCCTGCGCATTTTGATCACGGTGGCCGGGGTGAGCGCGATCGCCCTCTGGCCGATTGCGGGTTGGCGTTGGCAGGTGGTCCCCGTCGGGGTGCTGGCGGCTCTGACGGCGTGGCGTCGGATGCCGCTGCAGCCGGTGGCGCGGCGGGCGATGGTGGTCTGGGGGTTGGCGGCGCTGATCTCGCTGGGATTGTGGGGAAGGCCGGACTGGCTGTTGCGGGCGGGCAATCTCTTCCTGAAAGCGACCCTGAGCCTCTGGGCCTTGAGCCTGCTGATTCACACGACGCCGCTGCCCGAGTTGCTGGCCGGATTGCGGCGGCTGGGGGTGCCGTCGCTGTGGCTGGGTTCGCTGGCCTTTTGGGGGCGGTACTACGCGGTCCTGGCCACGGAGTGGGAACGGCTCCAACTGGCGCGGCGGTCCCGGAGCTTCAGCCGGAACCGGGCGCTGCGTTTCCGGGTGCTGGCCAACGCGCTGGGGCTGTTGTTCGTCCGCGCCTATGAACGGGCCGAGAAGGTCCATCGGGCCATGCTGGCGCGCGGCTACCGGGGGGAACTGTGAATCGCGACGGCGGGCGCAACCCGGCATCCGGCGAAACGGCGGCGACGGTCCGGCCCGGCACGGCGGCCGCCGCCCTGCTGCGGTGGTTTGGCGACCACGCCGAGGATCTGCCCTGGCGCCGGACGCGCGATCCTTACGCCGTCTGGGTCTCCGAGATCATGCTCCAGCAGACGCAGGTGGCCACCGTGCGGCCATACTTCGAGCGGTGGATGCAGGCGTTGCCGGACGTGCGTTCGCTGGCGGCGGCCGACGAGGAGCAGGTCCTGCGGTTGTGGGAGGGGCTGGGTTACTACCGGCGGGCGCGAAATCTGCGACGGGCGGCCCGGGAGGTGTCGGACCGGTTCGGAGGGCGGTTGCCTGACGAGTTCGCCGCGCTCCTGAGC
>RFJD01000191.1 GCA_003695015.1 Verrucomicrobiota bacterium
CCCACCGCATGGAGCTCCACCAACGCCCGGGCCGCCTCCTCGCTCGGCGGCCGAAACAGGTCCGCCACGAACACCGCCGCCCCGGGCGCGGCACAGCGACGGATCGTCGCCCAAAGCGCGGCCGGTTCCGGCAGGTGATGCAACAGGCTGTTGCTGAAGATGGCGTCGTACCGGGCCGAAGCCGGCGGCGCCTCCGGCAGCCGCCCCTCGAGGAACCGCACCCGGCCGGCCAGTGCCGGTTCCCGCCCCAGCGCCTCGCGGGCGAGTCGCAGCATGGCGGGGGAACCATCCAAGCCGTCCACCCGCCAACCCTCGAGGCGCCGCGCCAGCCGCAAGGTGATGTCGCCGGGGCCGCAGCCAAGGTCGATCAGCGTCCCCTGCGGCGGGAGGTCGGGGAACCGCTCGAAAAAGGTGGCGACGATCCGGCCGTGGGCTTCCTCGAAATCGGCCCGGGCATAGGCCAAGGCCTGCTCGGGGTCGAGCATCAGCTCCGGCTCGGGAATCCTTTCCATGAAGGCCGCCGATCGACGCCGGCGTTCCGCGACCGGCCCCGCCTCAGGAACCGGCCGCCTCGGCCCGTTTCTGGTAGATCGCCTGGGTGATCTGCTCGACCAGCTCCGGGTTCTCCCGCAGGGCCGCCTGCGCGGCGTCCCGCCCTTGGCCGATGAGCTGGCCGTTGAACTGGAACCAAGCGCCCTTCTTTTCGACGACCCCGTGGCTGACCCCGGCCTCGAGCACGCTGCCGGCGTAGTTGATCCCCTGGTTGAAGAGGATGTCGAACTCCGCCTCGGCAAAGGGCGGGGCGACCTTGTTCTTCACGATCTTGGCCCGGACATGGCTGCCGATGGTGTTGCCGGCGCTGTCCTTGAGGATTTCGCGGCGGCGGATGTCGATCCGCACGCTGGCGTAGAACTTGAGGGCCTTGCCGCCGGGGGTGGTCTCCGGGTTGCCGAACATCACGCCCACTTTCTCCCGGATCTGGTTGGTGAAGAGGCAGGTGGTCCGGGCCTTGGCGAGCACGGAGGTCAGTTTGCGCAGGGCCTGGCTCATCAGCCGGGCCTGCATGCCCATCGTGGCCATGCCCATCTCGCCCTCCAGCTCAGCCTTGGGCACCAAGGCCGCCACCGAGTCCACCACGATCACGTCCAGGGCGTTGCTGCGGGCCAGGGTCTCGCAAATCGTGAGCGCCTCCTCGCCGCTGTCCGGCTGGGAAACCAAGAGGTCGTCCAAGTTGACCCCCAGCCGCTTGGCGTAAGCCGGGTCCAGCGCATGCTCGGCATCGATGAACGCCGCCAAACCGCCCCGTTTCTGGGCGTTGGCGATGACGTGCAACATCACCGTGGTCTTGCCCGAGGACTCCGGACCGTAGATCTCGACGATCCGTCCGCGGGGGATGCCGCCCACACCCAGCGCCAAGTCCAGTGAAAGGGCGCCGGTGGGGATGACGTCGATCTTGGTTTGGGCGGTGGCGTCGCCCAACCGCATGATGCTGCCTTCGCCGAAGGACTTGGTGATCGTCTGGATGGCGGCCTCCAAGTCCCGCTTGCGGGCGGCGGCCGCCTTGGCCGGATCACCCGAAGCCGGCGCGGCGTTCTTGGTCTTGCTGGAGGAACGTGGTGGCATGGCGAATCGAACGGTTCCGTCGTCAACGACCGCAATAAACGCCCGCCCCGCCCAAGTCAATCCCGATCGCCGCCGCCGGGCCGGCCCTCTGTTCTCCCCGACCGGGCTCAGCGGCCGAGGACTTCCTCGATGGCTTCACCGAACGCCCCGAAAATCCGACCGACTTGGGCGCGGGTGACCACGTAGGGGGGCAGGACGGGCACGACGTTGCCAATGGGCCGGGTGAGCACACCCCGCCGGGCCATCGCGCGGCAGACGCGGATGCCGGTTTGTTCGCGCAGGTCGAACGGCTCGCGTGTGGCGCGGTCGCGCACCAGCTCGACCGCGACCACCAGGCCGACCTGCCGGATGTCACCCACCCAACGATGCCGCCAAAGGCCGGCGGCCTCGCGGGCCAGCCAGTCTTCGAGGCGGGCGCGGCGCGCGGCGGCGGCGCGGGTTTCCAGCAGGTCGAGGCTGGCCAAGGCGGCGGCCGCGCCGAGCTGGTTGCCGGTGTAGCTGTGGCCGTGGAAGAAGGTCTTGAATTCGGCGTAGTCGCCCAAGAAGGCGTCGAAGATCGGCCGGCTGACCAGCGTGGCGGCCAGGGGCAGGTAGCCGCCGGTCAGGCCCTTGGCCAGCGCCATGATGTCCGGTTGCACGCCTTCCTGATGGCAGGCGAAGAGGGAGGGCAATCCGCGCCGGGCCGGCCGCCAGTCGCCCACCCCGGCCCGGCCGAAACCGGTGAAGACCTCGTCGGCGATCAACAACGCCCCGTGGGCGCGGGTCATTTCGGCAACCCGGGCCAGCCAGCCGCGGGGTTGCGGGACCATGCCGGCGGCCCCTTGGAGGAGGGGTTCCACGACGACCGCCGCGTAGGGTTCGCCCCGGCGGCGTTGGCGTTCGAGGCGGCGTTCCACTTGGTCGAGGCATTCCCATCGGCACCGGCGCCAGGCGCGGGCGTCGGCGGGCTCGGGCCGGGCCCGGTTGAACGGGCAACGGTAGCAGTAGGGCGCGGGCAGGGCGTCCGTCTTGAATAACAAGCCCCGGTAGGC
>RFJD01000192.1 GCA_003695015.1 Verrucomicrobiota bacterium
AGCTGGTTGATCCGGAGCGCCATGGGAGGGCTTCTGGGTTGGTGGGTGGCCTCGGTGGCCTCGGCCCAAACCGTTCCCTTGGAGTTCCGCCAGGAGCGCGTCCCGTGGAATCACCGGTCTCCGGCGGGTGAGCCCATCTCGAACACCCCGGGAACACCGCCCGGCTCGGACGGCCGCATGCCGCTGGACAACGCCTCCGGCTCGACCCTCCTGCCCACGGCCAACCAGTTCCGGGGGCTCCTGGGCTTCGGCGCGGTGCCGGGCGTCTTGCAGAGGGACCAAACCGCCGTGCGCAATTCCCCCATCCTGCAGGACGGTTCCAGACCCTTCGACGGGGTGGTGGCGCAGGAGATGAAACGCCCGTTGGCCAGGGCCGGCGGGACGGTGTTGCTGATCCTCCGCCGGGGGCAGATCGGGGCGCCCTTCCTGAGCCGGCAGGTCTCGTTTCCTTTCGGCAGCATCGTCCGGCCGCCCATGGTGGACGAAAACGGCCGTCCGCTCGCCGGCGTGACTCCGGAGGAATACTGGTTGCCGGAGCCCTACACCACCAACCACCACCAAAACGCCGGCTATTACTGGAGCCCCCATGCCCGGCAGGTCTTCGCCGTCCAGCCGGGACCGCTCAACATCACCTGGGTCAAGCGGCAGTACACCACCAGCAAGCCGGCGGATTACGACGCCCATCCCGAACGCTATCACCGGGATGACGCCGGCAACTACTTCCGGCTCTACGTGGTCCACTACGTGGTGTCCGGCTCGCCGGTGAAGCCACCCCGCAAGATTTACTGGACCGAGCGCGGCTTCCAAGGGTTGGGCAAACCGGTCCAGGTCCCCACCGAACGCGTGGGGGCAATTCAAGTCGTTTACCACAACAGCTTTCCCGAGACCGTTCCGGAGGAATACCGGGAACCGGGCGACACCTATCCGGGCCAGGGCACCGGCAACACGCCGTTGCCGGAATTGCGCACCCTGTGGTACGACCGCTCCCAACACAACATCCATGCTTACAACCGGCAGGGGCGCGTCTTCGTCGAGCTGCTGGGCGATCCCCGACCCGACGGGCAGTCGCGCGTGCAACTGGGCTTCGAGATCGTCGATGTCATCAAGCAGCCCACGCCGGCTGACGTCACGGTGGAGCTGGGCGACCGGATCGTGCCGCCTCCGCCCGGCTCCCTCGAGGAGCTGATTCCGCAGCCCGTTTTCCAATCCGGCCCCGACTTCGCCTTCCGGCATCAAGCGGAAGGAACGGACCGCCCCGCTTATTATGCCGTCCGCGAGACGCAAAACCTGAACGACTACCTGGTGCACTGGATGGAGGAGGGCGAACAGGGACTGCTGTGGCCGGCCCTGCTGGGGCGCTATCACTTGGTTTGGCCGGACGACGTCACCCGTTACAGCCACTATCTGCGGCCGCCGGCCGCCACGGACGCCGAGGCCCGCCAGACCGCCATTGCGCTCTCCACCGAGAACGTCCCGGTCATCGAGTATCAGGATCCGCTGGACCGGCCGCGGGCGGCGTTGACCGAGGATTACCGGTTTTACACCTGGCTGGATGCCGACCACCCGGCCCACCGCACCCTGCTCCGCTTCTCGGCCGGCGGCGAGATCGCCTTTGAACGGGTGTTCTCCTGGCTGGACGAAACCCTCAAGAGCGGCGACTTCACCGACAGCGTGGCCACCGAACTGGACGCTTGGGATCCGAATCAGCGACGCATGAACTTCCCGGACAGCTTCCACGCTCCCCGGGTGGTGACGGCCACCGTCGAGGTCGGCCGGCGGATCACGGCGCCCGAGGGAGAACCGGGCGCCACCGGGGAATACCTGGCCGGTCACATCAACATGGCTGCGGGAACCTTGTTCGACCCCACCGCCTACGTGGACCCGCTGGCCGAAGGCTTCGCGGCCGCCAACCAAGGGGCCATCATCCCCGTCAACGCCATCCCGAATCAGAACCACCTGGAGGTCTGGTGGTTCCGGCCGAATGACGCCAACGCGGGCCTCAATGCCCACAACGCCGAGGCGGGCTTCCACACGATTTACTGGCCGGCCGTGCTGGGCCGCTACACCCTCCAATGGCCGACCAACGCCCCAAAGATCGTCCTGGCCAGCAACACCGGCAGCGGCCCGTTGAGTTCGCTGGAGGCGAACGGCTCCATTTATCGCCAACCGGATCCCAATCAGCCGGGCTACAACCCGAACGAGGAACACGCCCTGCTGGCCGGCGGCGCCGCCTGGGCCACGCGTGATGATCTGAACCTCACCTCGGGCGAGAACTACTCCTCCGAGCCGTTCGTGCTCGTGCGTTACACCGACGGGGACGGCCGCCCCGCCATGACCGCCTTCCAGGTCGTCCGGGAGGATCCGGCCAACGGACTGGTCTTCGATTATGTCGTCACGGCGGGCCGGCTCCTTCAGCCACCCATGCCGCTGCCCCTGCTGGGCAAGCCGGTCGTCGGCACCGGCGACGCCGCCCACAGTCTGAACATCGAACCGTTCCAAGCCGGGGGCGACCTGCCCGGCCGGTGGACCGCCAGCGACACGGACGGGCCGTACGCTCACTACGCCCGCTTCACCTGGGAGGATCGGCATCACGATTTCTGGGTCTATCGGGGCCTGCACGCCGGGTTGCCGCCGTTGGAAGCGGGCGCCTACAACACCAGCACGAGAAGCTTCGACCCGTTGCCGCCCGCCACGGCCGTGGCGGGGAAGCCGTTTCGTTACACCGTGCATGCCTCCCGCCGGGCGGAACATCTGCTGCTTGTCCCGGGAACGAACCGGCCCCCTTGGCTGCAGGTGGACGGGCTGTCACTGACCGGCACACCCTCCGACACGAACGTCACCACCGGCACGCTGACGTTGCCCTTGGAGATCCAGGATCCGTACAACCACGAGCAAGTGTCCCTTTCCCTGCGCCTCAACGTTGCGGCCGCGGGAGAGGTCGTCGCCCAAGGGCCGCTGGCGTTGTCCAGCCACAATCCCTACACCGGCAGCACGGTGGTCTTCACCAACCGGCCGCCCTGGCTGGCGGCCGATCCGGCTCCCACCAACAGCTTCGTGATGCGGTTTTACTACAAGACGGAGCCGCAGTTCGACTGGCCGGGCCTGCAGAACCCACCGCCCCCGGGCAGCATCGTGCCTTACCTGCGCCCCAAGGATCCGACGACGGGTCAGTTCGTGGGGGACGGTCACACCACCAAGACGGTCCCGCTGGCGATCGTCCACCGGCCCACATGGCCGGTCCGGGATCCCGCCGATGCCAGCAAACCGCTTCCCACCCTGGCCTATGGCGCCACCCTGACCATGCCGAAAAACGGGCTGCCCGGCGTGCGCGACATGCTCACCGCCAACATCCTCTACCAGCAGTCCATCGCGGCGGACCTTGCCGCCGCCCAACCCTCCGTCGTGCTCCATGACCCGACCCGGGAGAAGCAGTCGGACCTCGATGCCCAGGGCCTGACCGCGGTGCCCGGCGGGGTCCACAAGGTGGCCCACCAAGGCCGCTGGTACTTCCCGAACCTGCCGCCGCATTTGGAGCAGCGGGTGTTCTACGATCCCAACCGCGGCAAACATGGCGCCCTGGTGTTGCGGGGTGAATTCGTGGACGACATCCTGGGTGCGGATTACCTGTTGCTGAACGTGCTGCGGGGGGCGGACCTCGCGGCGGTGAAGGACCTTTGCCCGCCGGCCGATCCGGGCAAGTCCAAGTGGGATGCCCTGGTGGACGCCCTGGCCACCGACGTCGAAACCTTCCATGAATCGCCGACGAGCCCGGGCACCTACGAGCCGGATCCCGCCCTGACGGTCTCCGTGGGGGTCGGCGACCTGGTTGTGGTGTCGCACGACAACACGGCGGTGGATTCTTACGCCCTGAGTGCGACCGGGCCCGGCGGGGGGTACGTCACCTTGGTGGAAAACGGCGGCGGCGCCTTCACCCAGCCGGGCGATCCGGTGGCCCTGCACGTCTTCAAGGTCGGCGGCGGCCTGGATCCGGGGGAGATCAAAATCATCCTGCCCGAGAACCCGCTGAGCGAACAGTTGACCCTCCAGCACACCGCCGACCTGGCCGGCCGGTTCGACCAGTTCGAATACGAATGGAAGATCGCCGCGCCGGTGGACGGCCAACCGCCCGCGCCGGACGAGACCATGAGCAACTATCAGGCGCTGACCCGCGGCGCCGGCCTGCCCCGCTACCTCCTGGGCGGCGCAGGGATCCGGACCTTGGCGGACAACTACGTGGTCATGCGGTACCGTCCCACGGATCCGACGCATCCGCTCTACAACCAATGGTCGGCATGGACCGATCCCGCCCTGGCCGAGGGCTGGATCAAGCGGGTGTTGGCCGGCATCAACCCCTTCAACCAGCGGATCAAGGACCTCTTCAACAACCGGATCAGCACCGACGTCAGCCTGGTGGCCCAGGCCGGCCCCCGCTGGGAAGGTGACGTGGCCCTGAACCTGGACACCATCGAGGATCACGGCCTGATCGAGATCTATGAAACCGTCCTGCGCCGGGGCCGCGCCCTCAGCATCGAGGCGGGCTACAACTACGGCCCGGCCAACGACGCCCTGCTGCTGGCGGCCGGCTACCTCAATGATCTCTACATGATCCTGGGCAACGAGGCCCTGGCCGACGCCCTCAACCCCACCATCGGTATCGGCACCGCCGACCGCACCTACGGCGAGATCGCCACCGCCCTCTTCGCCTTCCGGGGTCAGGTGCCTTCGTTGCTCGAGGAGGAACTGGCATTGCTGCGGGGCCGGGACGATTTCCTGGTCCCGGGCGTGGAGGTGCCCCCGGTGTACAACCGGCTCGTGTGGAACTACACCCGCGGCATCGATGCCGGCGAGGTCATCTATGCGTTGAACTACAACATCCAGGAAGACCCCAACCATGAGCCCGACGGGGTGATCGACGCGGAGGATGCCGCCCGCATGTACCCACAGGGTCACGGCGACGCCTACGGGCATTACCTGACCGCGCTGAAGGGGTACTACTCCCTGTTGATGAACCGCCATTTCGACTGGGTCCCGCGCAGCGAGGCGGTCAACGTGCTGGGCAAGCCGGTGTCGGTGGACTACCAGGACGAGCGCAAGTTTGCTGCGGCGGCCGCGGCGCTCGCCCGGGCGGGCCGGCAGGTGTTCGACCTGACCTGGCGGCGGGACTACGAACCGGTCCAAGTCGAGGGCTGGTCCCACCTGGGCGCCACGCGGGTGAACCACCGGCGCACCCACACCAGCCTTGCCGGCGAGCCGGGGCAGCCCTCGGTGCGGTACTGGGGGGCCGACCATTGGGCCTGCCGCACCGGCCAGGGGGCCTATCTCCACTGGGTCGTCGGCAACGCCATCCTGCCGGCGGTCGATCCCAACCCCGACCACGAGGGCATCCAGAAGGTGGACCGGACCACCGTGCCGGAGTTGGAGGCGCTGGCACGGGAGGCCACGGAGCTGCAAATCGCCATGGACAATGCCGAGGGGGGACTGACCCCGCTGGGCATTCCGGAAGACGGACTGGTGTTCGACCTGGACCCCGTCCGGGTGGTCGGCGGCCAGGAGGGCGCCCACTTCGAGCAGATTTATTCCCGGGCGGTGCGGGCGCTGGCCAATGCCGTGGCGGCCTTCGACGACGCCAAGGACATCACCCGGCTGATGCGGTCGGAGGGCGATTCCCTGGCCGATTTCCGGGCGCAAGTGGACAGCCAGGAACGGGCGTTCGCGAATCAGCTCATCGAGATCTACGGGACGCCCTATCCCGAGGACATCGGCCCGGGCAAGACCTGGCCCCAGGGTTACGAGGGGCCGGACCTGATCCACTACATGTACGTCGATTTGCCGGAACAGGCGTTTCCCGAACTCTGGAGCTTCACCACCGGCAACGACTTCCGCATCGATGTCCAGGACCTGCCGAAGGACTGGCCGCTGAAGATGTATGAGGACATGGACTGGGTGACCAAGGCCACCGACGGCGACGGCAACGATCCCCGGGAGCCGACGCAGTACGTGGTGTTTCACATCGGGCCGCACGGTTATTTCGACAAACCGCCCTCATGGACGGGCCGGCGCAAGTCGCCCGGCAGGCTCCAGCAGGCCATCTCCGAGTACATCATGGCGCACACCCGCCTGCGCCAGGCGCTCAACGACGCGGCGGGGGCAAAGAACGACTTGGACAAGGCCATCCGGCAATTCGAGGACTACGTCGAAACCCGCCGGCGCATCCGGGCGCACCAAGAGGGCATGCTGATCGCGGAGGAGATTCTCCAGCAAGTGAAGTTTGCCAACGACGTGTTCCAGCGCGTCAACGATGCCACCACCACGGACATCAAGTTTGCCTCGGATTTCGCGGCCGAAGCCCTGCCGGGCAGCATGATCATCGGCGTGTCCAGCGGCGGCGACCTCACCTCCGCCGCCCGGGCGGCCATCGAAATGGCCGGTTACACGACCGCGTCGGTCATCAATTGGAGCTCCGTCGTCCGCAACTCGCTCGTCGCCGCCTATGAAAACGCGGTCGTCAGTGCGCGTCGCTGGGTCGAGTTCAGCAAGATCGCGCCGCTGGAAGGCGGCTTGGACCGGAAGGAACGGGTGATGGCCCTGGCGGACCAGATGTCCGCGATGCAGGGCCTGTTGTGGACCATCAACGAACGGTTGCGCGAGCTGGATGACGCCGCCCGCAAGAAGCAGGCGTTGCTGGCGGAGGGGGAGCGGATCCAGCAGCAGCGGTTGGTGTTTCGTCAGCACGCGGCGGCGGTGATTCAAGGCTATCGGACCCGCGATGCCGCCTTCCGTTTCTTCCGCAACGAGAAACTCGAGCGTTACAAGACCCTGTTCGATCTGGCGGCGCGTTATGCCCTGCTGGCCGCCAACGCCTTTGACTATGAAACCGGCCTGCTGGGCTCGGACGCCGGGCGGCGGTTCAAACAGCGGATCATCAACGCCCGCGCCCTGGGCGTGGTGCGCGAGGGCCAGCCCCAATACGCCGGCAGCGACACCGGCGACCCGGGCCTTTCGAGCGTGCTGGCCGAGATGAAGGCCGACTGGGAGGTGTTGCGCGGGCGGCTGGGATTCAACAACCCCGACGCCTACGGCACGACGGTCTCGTTGCGCACCGAGGCGTACCGGATCCTCCCGACCAGCGACGGCGACGCGAACTGGCAGGATCTGCTGCAGGCCGCGCGCACCCGGAACCTGCTGGAGGACGCCGACGTGCGGCGCTATTGCCTGCAGATCGATGCCGGGGATGGCCTGCCGGTGCCCGGGTTGGTGTTGAGTTTCTCCACCACCATCGCCGACGGCATGAACCTGTTCGGCAACAGTCTCGCGGCGGGCGATCACACCTTCAGCCCCAGTTCGTTTGCGACCAAGATCTTCGCGGTCGGCGTGGCCTTCGAAGGGTACCGCGGCATGGATGATCCGGCCCCCAACAGCGGGGCGGTGGGCTTCGCCGGGGGAGAGTCGCCGGCCGACCCGTCCTTCCCGTTCCTGGACCCGAAGGCGCTTTCGGCCACGCCGTACGTGTACCTGATCCCGGTGGGGGTCGATTCGCTGCGCGTGCCGCCGCTGGGTGACACCGGCGCGGTCCGCACCTGGCAGGTCGCCGACCTGGCGATTCCGCTGCCGTTCAACATCGGCGCCTCGGACTTCTCGAGCCTGCCGTTGTGGCAGTCCGCCGACTTCCTCAGCGAACCGCTGTTCGCCCTCCGCAAGCATCAGGCTTTTCGCGCCGTGTCGGATCCGGCGGTGTTCCGGGCGGATCCCTACAACGCCGCCGGCGGGCTGCGGCCCTCGGCCTTCACCAACAGCCGGCTCATCGGCCGCTCGGTGTGGAACAGCCGGTGGAAGCTGGTCATTCCGGGCCGGACGCTCTTGAACGATCCGGAGGAGGGTTTGGACCGGTTCATTCAGACCGTCCGGGACATCAAACTGCACTTCGTGACCTACTCCTACGCGGGCAATTGATTCGTTTGCCGCCATGAAAAGCACCGTTCTGTCCGTCCTTCGAAGCTGCATCCGGGCGGGCCCGTCGGCCCGGTGGGTGCGGTTGACCGCGGCGACCTCACTGGGCCTGGCCGCGGTCCAAGCCTTTCCCCCGGCCCCGCCGCACATCCTCTACGGAACCGTCCGGGACGAGACCGGCCGGCCCATGGACGCCGGGGAGGCCGTCGTCGTGCTCGAAACCGCCGGCGGCGTGCGGCTGCGCACCGGCTTGACTCCCGGCCTGATCCCCGGAGCCAACTACCGCCTGGCGGTCCCCATGGACGCCGGCCTCACCCCGGACAATTACCAGCCCACCGCCCTCCGGCCGGAGGTTTCCTTCCGACTGAAAGTGGTCGTCGGTGAGACGGTCTGGCTGCCGCTGGAGATGCAGGGTCGCTTCGACCAGCTCGGGCAACCGGCGCAGCGGACGCGCATCGATCTGACCCTGGGGGAAGACCTCGACGGCGACGGCCTGCCCGATGCTTGGGAGCGCGCCTTGGCCGCCATGCTCGGAGGGGGGCTGGATGAGGAGGACATCCGGCCCGGTGACGACGCCGACCACGACGGCCTGAGCAACCTGGAGGAGTATCTGGCCGGGACGTATGCGTTCGATCCGGAAGACGGCTTTCGGATCGAGCTGATCGAGGCCGGCGAGGCGGGGCCCTCGGTGGAATTCCTGGCCCTGCGCGGCCGCACCTACTCGGTCGAAGGCTCGGCGGATCTGCATTCTTGGAGCCCGGTCGCCTTCCGGCTCGGGGAAGAGGACCCATCGGTTCCGGCCCGCACCACCTACCGTGCGGAGGATGTCCGCCGGGTGCGCGCCGTCATCGCGGGCGACCTGACCCGGCTGCGGTTTTTCCGCCTGATGGTGCGTTGAACCATGGAACCCCGCAGTCCTGCACCGGTTGTTCGGCCCCAACCACCCGCCCGCCTGCCCTGGTTGACGGGCTTGGGCGTGGGCGCGCTGCTGCTGGCGCTCTGGCTGGTTCCCCAGTGGCGCCAGCGGACCCGCGCGGGCGGTCCGGTGGAGGTCCCCCGGAGCGAACTCGAGCGGCGGGCCGGACGGCTCC
>RFJD01000193.1 GCA_003695015.1 Verrucomicrobiota bacterium
CTGCGGTTCGACTTCGAGGTTCCCCGGCAGCATTGGGATCAGTACCGCTGGGGCTGGCTCTATGAACTGCCGCTGCGGATGGCTTTCCTGGCCTTGTTCGGCCAGTTCTCCGGCCTGCTGAGCTACTTCAGCATCCCCGACTTCCGCCGCATCGTCATGGCCACCGGCGGGGCGGTGGGCGTGCTCTATCTCCTGCGGTTCCTCCCCTCGGACATGACCCTGCCGCCCCGGGGGGTGTTGCTCATCAACTTCGTGCTGACCACCGGCGGGTTGACGCTGGTGCGGCTGGCATTCCGAATGGTGCGGGAACGCTATGCCACGCCGGAAAACCGCCCCTCCCATGCCAAGCGGGTGGCGATCATCGGCGCCGGCGACGTGGGGGCGAACCTGGCCCGCGAACTCCTGGCCAAGCGGGGTCTGGGCATGCGCCCGGTGCTTTTCTTCGATGACGACTCGAACAAGTGGCGCTCGCACGTCCACGGGGTGCCGGTGGCGGGGCCGCCGGAGATGCTGCGTCATCCCCAACCGGAATGGCGGCTGGACGAAGTGATCATCGCCATGCCTTCAGCCCCCGCGAAGCGAATGGGAGAGGTGGTCCGGCTGTTGCAGGAGGCGCACCTGAAGTTCCAAACCGTGCCTTCGCTCGATCAACTGGCCACGGGCAAGGTGCGGGTGACCCAGTTGCGGCCGGTGGAAATCCAGGACCTCCTGGGGCGCGAGCCGGTGAAGCTGGAGACCGAGAACATCCGGGGGATCCTGCAGGAGAAGGTGGTCATGGTCACCGGCGCCGGCGGGAGCATCGGCAGCGAGTTGTGCCGGCAGATCTCGGGCTTCTGTCCCTCCCGCTTGTTGTTGGTCGAGAAGGCCGAGGGGCATTTGTTCGAGATCGAGCAGGAACTGATCGAGAGCGGCAGCGGGGGAATGATCGTTCCCTTGGTGGCGGACATCCTGGACGAGGCGCGGATGCGGTACATCTTCGAGCGGTTCCGGCCCCAGGTGCTCTTCCACGCGGCGGCCCACAAGCACGTGCCGATGATGGAAAGCCAGCCCAGCGAGGCCATCAAGAACAACACCTTGGGAACGGCGCGGCTGGTGGATTGGTCCGCGGAGTACGGCATCGAACGGTTCGTCTTCATCTCGACCGACAAGGCGATCAACCCGACCAACGTCATGGGCGCCAGCAAACGGCTGGCGGAGATGTACCTCCAGGCATTCGCGGCGCGCAACGGCGCGCCCACCCGGTACATGGCCGTGCGCTTCGGCAACGTGCTCGGCTCCTCCGGCAGCGTCGTGCCGATCTTCCGCCGCCAGATCGCCGCCGGCGGCCCGGTGTGCGTGACGCACCCGGAGGTGACGCGCTATTTCATGACCATCCCGGAGGCGGTGGGGCTGGTCTTGCAGAGCGCCGCCTTGGGGGAGGGCGGGGAGATCTTCGTGTTGGACATGGGCCGGCCGGTCAAGATCGTCGATCTGGCGCGGCAATTGATCGAGCTGTCCGGGCTGCGGCCGGACGAGGACATCGAGATCAAGTTCACCGGATTGCGGCCGGGCGAGAAGCTCTTCGAGGAGATCAGCCACGACGGGGAAAATATGGTGGACACCAGCCACCCGAAGATCATGCGGTTCGTTTGCGAGCCGGCGGACTTGGACGAGCTGCGGCGGCGGTTGGAGGAGTTGGCCGCCCGGTTGCACAATACCGAGCGCAACCAGCTCAAGCTCATGATCCGGGAGCTGGTCCCCGAGTATCAGCCCTATCTGCTCTGAGCCGGCGTCGGGACCGGCGATTCGAACCAGGTGGCAATGCGCCCCGCCACGGCGTCCCCGGCCAGGATCGAGTCGGCCAGGGAAATCCCGTTCCGATAGTGCCCGGCGAAAAACAGTCCGGGCTGCTCGCGTTCGAGACGCTCGAACAGCTCCATGAACCGCCCGTAGCCCAGCTCGTATTGCGGGATGGCTCGCGGGTAACGGCGCACGAGGCTGAAGACCGGTTCCCCTCGCGCTCCCAGCAGCTCGGCCAGGTCACCGGCGGTGATCCGGACCAGTTCCTCATCCGGACGCTCCACCAGCTCCGGCGCCCGCATGCCGCCCACGTAGCTGGTGAGCGTGACGTGCCCCGCCGGGGCGCGGTTGGGGAACAACGAGGAGGAGAACAAGGTGCCCAGAATGCGGAACCGCTCGATCTCCGGGATCAGCACGCCGAAGCCATCCAGCGGATGGGCGACGTCCTCCCGGCGGTAACCCAGCACCACGCTCGCCACCGGCGGGTAGTGGATCTCCTTCAACGGGCCGAGGTCGGCGTGGCCCCCGGCCTTGAGCCGGATCTCCGCCAGGCGGTAAGCCGGGGCCGCCAGCAGCACGGCGCGGTGGGCTCGGGGGCCGCGGGACGTTTCGACCTCCCATCCGCCCGAAGGCAGCCGCCGCAGCGCCCGCACCTCCGTCTGCAGGACGACACTTTCCCCGAGCCGTTCGCGGAGCGTGTCGGTCAACACCTGCAAGCCCTCGTCGAAGGACAGTTTGGGAGCTTCCTGCTTCGAGACCTCGCCTTTGCGACGGCGTTCGCGGGCGCCGAGGATCTGACCTTTGATGAGGGAACCGTAGCGCTGTTCAAGGGCGTGCAGCCGGGGAAACCCGTGTTTCACCGAGAGGCGGGCGGGGTCGCCGGCGAAGATGCCGGCGATCATCGGGTTGATGGCGTAGTCGAGCCACTCGCGGTTGAGCCGCCGCAGGACGAATTGTTCGACGGATTCCTCCAGTTCCGCCGGCGCCCGCCGGATGAACGGCTCGCGGAGCAGCGCCAGTTTGGCTTTCCAGGAAAAAAGCGGGCAGCGCAGGAAGCCCGGCGGTGACAGCGGCATGGCCACCGGCCGGCGGTTCCGGACCAGGTAACGATTCTCCGCCGCGGGGTCGGAATACATCCGGCGCGATTCCAAGCCGACGTCGCGGATCAACGAGCGGATGACTGGCGAGATGTCCAGGATCGAGTTGGGACCGAACTCGGCCAGGAAACCGTCCTGACGCAGCGAGCGGATCACCCCACCGGCACGGTCGGCCGCTTCGTAAACGGTGACCGGAACGCCGCGTTGCCGGAGCCGGAAGGCCGCGGTCAGGCCGGTGATGCCGGCGCCCACAATGGCCACCGACGGTGCCGGAACCGGTTGGTCGGAGGAAACCATGGCGCGGCGGTTCAGATGGTCATGGCATGGCGGCGGACGACCTGCTTGGGCAGGTAGGCGTCAAACCGCATGGCGATGATCCGCACCAGGAGACGGCCGGTGCCGGTGACCTCGAAACCGGCGGCGGTGCGGCGGATCAAGCCGTCGGCCTCCAAGTCGCCCAAGGACTCGAGTTCGCGGGCGAAGTACTCTTGGAAATCCACGCCCAGCCGGCGCGACATCTCCGCATAATCGATGCGGAGGTTGCACATGATCTGCATGATGGTGGCGCGGCGGATGTGGTCGTCCTCGGTCAGAATGTAACCCCGGGCATAGGGCAGCCGGGCGGCATCGACGTCCGCCTCGTAGGCCGGCAGTTCCTTGTGGTTCTGCCAGTAGGCGTCCGGTGTCTGGGAGATCGAGGACATCCCAAAGGCATAAATGTCGGCGCCGCCCCGGGTGCTGTAGCCTTGGAAGTTGCGCTGCAACGTGCCCTCCCGCTGGGCCACCGCCAGTTCGTCGTCCTCCCGGGCGAAATGGTCCATGCCGATGTAGCGGTAACCGGCCGCCTCCAGCCGCTCGATGGTCAGTTTCAGCAACTGCAGCTTCGTTTCCGCCGAGGGCAGGTGTTCCCGGTTTTCCAGGATCTTCTGGGCGGGCTTCATCCACGGCACGTGGGCGTAGCTGAACACCGCGTAGCGATCCGGCTGCAGGGCGATGATCTCCTCGAGCGTCTGGCGGAAGGAGTCCACCGTCTGATGCGGCAGGCCGTAAATCAGGTCGATGTTGATCGACTTGAACCCCAGCTCGCGCATCCATTCCACGGCTTGGCGGGTCAGTTCGAGGGGTTGGATGCGATGAACCGCCTTCTGGACGACCGGGTTGTTGTCCTGCACGCCCATCGAGGCGCGGTTGAAGCCGATCTCCCGCAGTGCCCGCAGGTGATCCTTCGTCAGCCGGCGCGGGTCCACCTCCACCCCGGCCTCGACGTCCTCCGCCAGCCGAAAATGCCGGTGGATCAACTCGCCCAACCGCCGGATCTGGTCCGGCGGCAGAAACGTGGGCGTCCCGCCGCCGAAGTGGAGCTGGACCACCTGTCGCTCCGGATGCAACCGCCTCGCCATCGTGGCCATTTCCCGCCCCAGCCGCTCGACATACGCCCCGCTCCGCCGGTGGTCCAGGGTGATGATCGTCGTGCAACCGCAGAACCAGCAGAGGCTCTCGCAAAAGGGAATGTGGAAATAGAGCGAAAGGTCCCGCGGCGACTCGTTGTTGCGGCGGATGCTTTCCTCGATCCGCTCGACGGGGAGGCTGTCGGTGAACTGCGTCGCCGGCGGGTAGGAGGTGTAGCGCGGCCCCGGAACGTTGTATTTCCGGACCAGCTCGAGATCGACGTTCAAAGCACTCATGCGCCAGTGCGGACAGCTTCCACCAAGGCGGCGATGTTTTCCAGTTTGGCTTCCGGCGGCACCCCGTGGCCGAGGTTGAAAATGTGCCCCGGCCGGCCGCCCACCGCTTGCAACACCTCCCGCACGCCCCGACGGACCGCCTCCGGCGTGGCCAGCAACAGTTCCGGCGGAAGGTTGCCTTGCACGGCGATGCTCGGCGGGATCCGGCGCAACACTTCCTCCATTCGGGTTTCATGGTCCACGCCCAGCACCGCGGCACCCGTCGCCGCCAGCTCCTCCCAGCGGTCCCGGACCCCCTTGGCGAACAGGATCACCGGCGCCTTGTTCCGGAGGGCTTGGACGATCTCCTTCAGCCAACGGCCGGAGGCGGCCTCGAAGTCATCCCCGGCCACGCCGCCCAGGGTGTCGAACACCTGGACCACCTCCGCCCCGGCCTCGATCTGCGCTTCCAACAGCCGGATCACCGCCTCGGTGAGCTTCTCCGCCAGACGGCCGTAAAGGCCGGGTTGCTCCCGCACCATCGCCCGGGCGCGGGTCCATTCGCGGGCACTCCCGCCCTCGATCATGAAATTGGCCAGCGTCCACGGCGAACCGGCGAATCCGATCAGGGCCCGTTCGCCATCGAGTTCCCGACGCAGCCGGCGCAACGCCTCCCAGACGTACGCGAGCCGTTCGGTGAAGCCGTCCAGTTCGAGCCGGTCGATCTCCGCTTCGGAACGAACCGCAAAAGCCATCTCGATCCCGCCGCCTTCTCGGAACCGGTATGCCTGCCCGAGGGCTTCGGCAGTGATGAGGATGTCACTGAACAGAATGGCGGCGTCGAAGCCGAACCGGCGGACCGGCTGGAGGGTGACTTCGACCGCCAGTTCCGGGGTGCGAACCAGTTCCAGGAAGCTGTGTCGTTCCTTGAGGGCTCGATACTCGGGCAGACAACGGCCCGCCTGCCGCATCAGCCACACCGGGGGGTGATCCACCGGCTGGCAGCGGCAGGCAGCCAAGAAGCGTTCCCGTGGTTTCATGGATCGGGCAGACTCCGCCATCGCCCCCCAGCATGCTTCGCCGGGGGCGGCTTGGCGATGCGAAAAGCCCCGGGTCGCCGGGTCAGGCAGCGGCCGCGGCCAACCGCCGCCGTTCCGCATGTTCGCGCATGGTCCGCCAGCCGTAGACGGCAATGATCACGAAGCACAACATCGGCAGGACGAAGGAGGCGCTGACCGCCGGCAGCCCGAGCAGTTTGCCGCTCTCGCCGCCGAGATCGATGATCCTGCCCTGCAACGGCGGCATCAGTGCCCCGCCGACGATCGCGAAGATCAGGCCCGCCGAGGCGATCTTGGCCTCCTCGCCCATCCCTTCGAGGGCGATGCCGTAGATCGTCGGGAACATCAGCGACATACAGGCCGAAATGCCGATGAGCGAGTACAAGCCGGCGTAGCCGGGCAGGAAAATGGTCCCCAACGAGGTCAACACCCCGCCGAAGGCCAGCACCATCAGCAGCTTGCCCGGCGAGAAGTACTTCAGCAGGAAGGTGCAGATGAACCGGCTGGTGCAGAAGATCACCATGGCCACGATGTTGTAGTTCTGGGCCGTGGACGCGGTGATGCCCAGATTCGCCGTCCCGTAATGGATGATGAAGGTCCAGCACATGATCTGGGCCCCCACGTAAAAGGTCTGGGCAACGACCCCCTCGATGTACCGCTTGTTGTGCCAGAGCATCCGCAGCGTCTCCTTGAGATGGAGGGACTTGTCCGCCTTGTCGTGACCGGTGTCCGGCATCTTGCTGAAGATGAAGATCACCAGCACCGCGATCACCACCAGCCCGATGCCGACGTAGGGCTTCTTGACGATGTCCAGGTCGTGCCGCTGCATCTGATCGAAGCTCGCCCCGTGGAAGGAGTCGAACTTCCCCTCCTTGAAGGCCGCCAACGAAAGCGCCAGGGTCTCCTCGTAGTCGATCTCCCGCAGTCCCTTCCTGCCGTCGGCCTTCCGGCGCGCGTCCTCGGCCCGCAGGAAGCCCAGCAACGCCGGGTCCACGTTCACCCGGTTCTCGAAATCGCCCACCACCGCATCCAGCCGCGCCGCCAGTTCCCGCGCACGGGCGGTTTGGTTGTCCTTCAGTGCGGCCTGCACGCCGTCGGCCGACTTCGAAAGGTCTTGGACCGCGGCCACCACATGGGGCTCGGTGAGGCCGTCGTGATAAGCCTGCACCTCGGCGCGGTAGGTGCTGATCTGCAGGTTGGCCAGGATGACGCCGCTGGCGACGGCCATGCCGGTCAGCGAGCCCATGGGATTGAAGGCTTGGGCGAGGTTCAAGCGGCGGGTGGCCGTCTCCGGGGCGCCCATCGAGAGGATGAACGGGTTGGCGGTGGTTTCGAGGAAGGCGAGTCCGAAGGTCAGAACGTAGAGGGCGACCAAGAACAGGTTGAAGTTGGCGTAGGCGGCCGCCGGGATCGAGATCATGGCCCCGGTGGCGTAGAGGGAAAGCCCGACCAAGATACCGGCCTTGTAGGTGAAACGGCGGATGAAGAGGGCGGCGGGGATGGCCATGGTGGCGTAGCCGCCGTAGAAGGCGGTTTGGACGAGGCTGCTCTGGGTGTTGCTGATAACGAAAACATCCTTGAATGCCTTCACCAACGGGTTGGTGACATCGTTAGCAAAGCCCCAAAGCGCAAACAGGCTCGTCACCAAGATGAACGGAAACAGCACCGCCCGGCCCACCACCGGCACCTTGCTTCGATTCGTGTTCGTCGTCTCACTCATGGCACAGTTCGGTTCGCTGATCGGTTGCCTCGACCGCCAAACCCAGACGCCAGTGGTCTCGGGAGCGCGGCGGCCGCGAAATCCTTCAGATTCCGCCTTCCCATGGCAAGCTTTCCTTTTCGTCGCCTTGGTCTTCGGGCGTTGGCCGGGCCCTCACTTCGCACCCGGCCGCGTGTTCTCCGAAAGCCGCGGGTGGGCGAAGGTTCCGCCGGGGCTGATTCGACGAGCAATGGTGGCGTTTGATAAGATCGGGTTGGACGGAATGGCTGGCGAGGGCAAGGCGCCGGCAAGGGGCCGTGGGGAAGGCCGGATGGCCGTCGCGCGAGGGGGGCCGACCCCCAAAATTTCTCCACAAGAAGGGGTTGACATCCACGGAGGGCTTGGTAGGATGGCGGCCGAACAGACGGAAGGACCATACGGCGAGTGGATTCTGCAATGAAAACGAACGCAAGTTTGACGGGGTTGGGCCGGCATCTCGTGCTGGCCGGGTTGATTGGGGCCGGACTGCAATTCGCGCAAGCCGCGGAGACTGCCTACCAAGCGGACAAGATTTCTCCGCCGACCCACGTGGAGGGTGGGACTGAGTTCGGCGACGAGGTCACGCTGGCCGGCGGTTTTGCCCAAGTTCCTCTCGAGCAGTTCGACTTCAGCTACTACGTTTCGGCGCGCTTTCTGCCGTCGGCTTCAAAGACCATCACCGTGACGTTTTACGCCATGGACGGCCCCGAGGTGGCGCCGGGTCGGCCGAGTCCGGGCACCGTGCTGTTCCAGTCCACGCCGGTTCCGTTGGTCCGGAGTGCGTCCGGCAACGTCGATGTGTCGGTGGACTTGGTTGCGGCCAATGGCGGGTCCCCGGTGTGGGTGCCCTCCAATTTCGGTTGGGTGATCACTTTGAACGGCTTGGGGCCGACGGATCTTATCGGTTTGTGGTCCGCCAACGCGGTGGTGGGCGACAGCCTCAATGACTACTGGGTCAAGACCGGCGGGTCATGGGGCTTGGCCACGGTGGCCGGTGGTGCTGTTCCCGGCACCTTCGCGGCCACGGTGCTGGCCGTGCCCGAGCCGACGGTCAGCCAGTTGGGCTTTTTGGGTCTCCTTTTCCTCTTCGGCAGCCGCTGGTTGAAACGCCGTTAGAGGCTCCTTCTGTCTGAACCTTCGAGTTCATTGCAAAAGCCCCGGTTCGCCACCGGGGCTTTTCCTTTTTCGGGCGCCGTCGAACAGACCGCTGTTCCGGAGTCGGGGGCGAGCGGCCGGGCACAGCGGCACGCGGCATCGAGCCGCGTGGGTCGGGCCGGCTTTCTCAGTCTTCGGGGAGCAGGTGGCAGAACATGGCGTCCCGGAGCTTGGGTTCGAACCAAGTGCTCTTGGGCGGCATGATCTCGCCAGCGTCGGCCACCTCGACGAGCGCCTGGATGGGGGTTGGGGCCATGGCAATGGCGCAGGCGGCCTTGCCGGAGTCAACCCGCGCCTTCAGCTCCGTCAGATCGTGGATGCCGCCGACGAAATCGATCCGGTCGCTGGTTCGGGGATCGTCGATGCCGAACACCGGCCCCAGGACGTGCTGCTGGAGTCGGGTCGCATCGAGCCGCTCCACCACCGCGGCGGACGGGTCGGCTGGCGGATAGTGGAAGCCATGCCATTGGCCTGAGACGTAAACCAGGAACCGGCCCGGGCCTGGCGGTTCCTTGCCGGCCGATGGACAGGGCGGACAACGCCGGGCGATCTCTTCAAGGACTTTCGCCGGCGGCTTTCCGTTGAGATCCTTCAAGATCCGGTGATAGGGGAGGATCTGGAGCTCGTTCCACGGGAAGATGACCGCCAGGAACCCGCCGTATCCCGGGGCTCGATTCTTCTTTTTCCAGACCCGGACGGCAGCGGCGCTGCGGTGATGGCCGTCGGCGATGTACAGCCGGGGCATGGCGGCGAAAAGCTCCCGGATTTGCCCGACGATCCCGGGGGCGGTGACCCGCCAGGCGGTGTGCCGCACCCCGTCTTCTGCTGTGAAATCGATGTCCGGTGGCTGTTCGGTCACGGCGTCACGCACCTCGCGGAGGGCGCTGTCCGGTGCGTGGAAAAGAAAGGCCGGGCCGGTTTGGGCGTTGAGGGCCTCGATGTGCCGGACGCGGTCCTCCTCTTTCTCGATCCGGGTGAGCTCGTGCCGTCGAATGACGCCGGCCTCGTAATCGGCGCAGGACGCCAGAGCGACCAAGCCGGTTTGGGAGTGGGTGGACGTGCTCTGGCGGTAAAAGTAGAGGCTGGCTTGGGCATCCTGCCGCAGGGCGCCGCCAGCCAGCAATTCACGGAAGGTCCGGCGGGCGGCGGCATAGGCCTCGGGGGTGTCGCCGCGGCTGCCTGGCGGCAGTTGGACTTCCGGCCGGCTGACGCGGACGAAGCTGAGCGGATCGCGGTCGGCCCGCTCGCGGGCCTCGGCCTCGGACATCACGTCGTAGGGCGGGGCGCAGATGCGGGCGGCCAGTTCGGGTTGGGGGCGCACCGCGGCAAACGGTTGAATCTCTGCCATAAAGCGGCCTCAACTTAACGGCCTCGGGCGGCTTGCAAAGCCGGAAATGGATGGAGGGGGGTGTCGGCGCCGTGAATCCGTCGCTCGACTGGCATAAATCATGCTGATGATCAGGCGGTTGCGCTCCGTGCCGCGGGGACCGGGCCATGGGGGTTGCGGGGCGGGCGGGGCGCGCCATTCTTGACAGGATGGCAACAATCGGGTGACGATTGGGAGTCTCGATGGTTGCAGGCGCCGTCTGGTGGGCGGGTTGGGGCAGCCTGAGCGGCCGACGACGGCGTAGAGGTTCCGATGGCGACAGACCGGCTACAGCTTCAGCGGTTGGAGTTGAAGTACCTCATCAGCAAGGAAACGGCCCTTGCGGTGCGGGAGTTCGTCCGGTGCTACCTGTCGCTCGACGAGTATGGGGTCGGCAAACCGGATTACTCCTATGCCATCCACAGCCTCTACTTGGATTCCGACGATCTGAAGACCTACTGGGACACCATCAACGGCAACAAGAACCGCTACAAGCTGCGGCTCCGCTACTACGACGACAGGCCGGAATCGCCCGTTTTTTTCGAGCTGAAGCGCCGGATGAACGACGCGATCCTCAAGCAGCGGGGCGGGGTTCGGCGGGATGCCGTGGACGCGCTTTTGCAGGGCGAACTGCCGGGGCCGGAGCACATGCTCTCGGACAATCCCCGCCATCTGCTGGCGGTGCAGAACTTTTGCCGGTTGATGCACGAAATCCAGGCCAAGCCCAAGGGCCATGTGGCCTATCTCCGGGAGGCCTGGGTCAGCACGCACGACAACTCGGTGCGGGTGACCATGGACCGGGACGTGCGGTTCGAGCCGGAATTCGTCGCGCGGCTGAGCTGCGAGATGAAGAACCCCGTGTGGCCGTTCGAGCCCAAGGTCATTCTGGAGCTGAAATTCACCGGCCGGTATCCGAACTGGTTCCGGGAGCTGGTGCAGCGGTTCAACCTCTTCCGCGTGGGGGCGGCCAAGTACGCCGACGGCATCTCGGAGGCGGGATTGGATCGTTTCGGGCACTTTTTACCGGTGAACGGGCATGCCGTTCGCGAGTTCACGGGACTGGCGCCGTTTCGCCGGCGGAACCGGTTGCGTGAGAGCGTGGAAGAGGTGGCGGACTAGGCAGGCAGGATTCGAAGATGGAGTGGTTGTTTCGAGGTGATTACGCCCAGGCGCCGGTGAGCGTGCCTTTGGTGTTGCTGGGGTTGTTGCTGGCGTTTGTCTGCGGCCAGACGCTGGCTTGGATCTACATGTGGACGCACAGCGGGCTTTCCTACTCCCGCACGTTCGTCAACTCGCTGATCGTCATTCCGGTGTTGGTGGCCGCGGTGATGATGGTGCTGGCCCACAACCTGGTGACGGCGTTCGGGATGATGGCGGTGTTCGCGATCGTCCGCTTCCGGAACATCCTGCGGGACACGTTGGACACCAGCTACATCCTGGCCGGACTGGTGATCGGCATGGCCTGTGGCACGCAGCGATATCCGGTGGCCATCCTGGTGACGGTGGTGGTGGTGGCGATTCTGCTCTATCTCTGGATGACGGCTTTTGGCAGCCGCCATCGTTACGACGTCATTGTCAATCTCCACTGGGCGCGGCCCTTGGCGGAGTTGGAGGATTTGCGCGCCTTGTTCTGGAAATACAGCCGGCGGACACACTGCGCCAGCCAGCGTTACAACGAAGCCCAAGGCGGCACGGACCTTTCCTACCGGTTGTTGTTGCGTGATCCGGACCGCATGGAGGACATGCTCAACGAACTGCGGCGGATGCAGGGCATCTCGCGGGTGTCGAGCCTGCAGGCTGAGGACGAATCGGAAATCTGACCGATGAAGGGCGTCAAACCCATTCCCACTCCGGCCCGTCTGCGGTGGCGGGAGTTTCGGATTCAGGCGCTTCCGTGGGTGGTGTATGCCGCGGCAGTGGCAGCGGTGGCCACCATCTGGGTGCGATACGTGGTGCCGCCGCAGATGGTGGGGCAGGTGGACCTTCAGCAGGCGCAGGTGCTCAGCACCCAGGCGGGGCGGCTGGTGGATGTCGCGGTCGAGCCGTTTCAAACCGTGCGTGCCGGGGAGGTGGTGGCGCGGGTGATCACGACCGATCCGGCCGTTTTGGAGAGCACCCTGGCGGTCATTCGGGCGGAGGTCGCCCTGCTCCGGGAGCAATCCGACCCCGTGCTGACGCGCGAGCGGGCCCAGGTGGACTTCGAACGGCTCCGGCTGGATTGGTTGGAGCAACGGGTGGCGTTGGCGGCGGCACGGGCCCGACTGGCCTTTGCGGAGGCGGAAGCCGCCCGGTTGGAGTCCTTGGAGGAATCGCCCGAAGGGATCGTTTCCCGGAGCGAATTGGAGTTGGCGTTGAGCAATCGGGAAGCCCTGGCGGCCGAAGTCCGGGAAATGGAGGCCATGGTGGCTCGCATCGAGACCTCGATGAAGAAGTTCCAGCGGGCGGACATCGAACGGGCGGGGGATTCCAACGAGGCGGGCTTGCGGGCGGCGCTGGACCTGCAGGAGAGCCGTCTCCGACAGGCCGAGGCCGAACTGGCGCCGCTGGTGTTGCGGGCGCCGATCGACGGCGTGGTCAGCGCCGTCCACCGGCGCAGCGGCGAGAACGTCACCGCCGGCGACCCGATCCTGACCATCACCTCGCCTCGCAGCGACCGCATCGTCGCCTATGTGGTTCCTCCCATTCGCTTGGAACCGCGGCCGGGCATGGAAGTGGAGGTGATCCGCCGTTCCGGCCGGCGGGAAAGCGCCCGCGCCCGCATCACCCACGTCGGCCAGTACATGGAGATGCTGCCGCAAAGCCTGACCGGCAATGCCGTGGGGGAACCCATCCTGGTCGGACGCGACCGTCTTCCCGGCGGCGCCACCGGCCCGATCACTTGGGGCATCCCGCTCGAAATCACGCTGCCGCCGGAGCTCGGGCTCCGGCCGGGTGAACTCGTGGACCTCCGCTGGGTTCCGGGGAGCCTCGAGGTGGCTTCTTCCCAATGACGGTTTCCAGGCGCGTTTCGGCGTCGGAGGCGGCTGCAAGTTTGACCTCCTTCCCCTGCTGCCCGTAGCCTTGGGCGGCTTGGGCTGACGGGGCGGCGATGGCCGGCGACGCGCCGCGATTCCCCGGCGGACCAGGCGCGGTTGCCCGGCGAGTCGATGCGCACGATCTACAACATCGTTTTTCCCGTCCTGTTCGTTCTGGCCGCGCCGTTCTACTTCGTGAAGATGTGGCGGCGGGGCGGCTGGCGGGAGAACTTCGGCCAGCGGTTCGGGCGGTTTTCCTCGCGGGTCAAGCACGCGGTGACCAACCGGCATGTGGTCTGGTTCCATGCCGCCAGTGTGGGGGAGGCCAACCTGGCGGTGCCGTTGATCCGGGCGCTCGAGGCCCGGGCGCCGAACCTCAAGATCGTGGTTTCGACCAACACCACCACCGGCATGGCCGAATTGCGCCGGCGGCTGCCCGGCCACATCGAGAAGATCTACTACCCCTTCGACTTCGCGGGCGCGGTGTCGCGGGCGCTCCGGGTGATCCATCCGCAGGCGGTGGTCATCCTCGAGGCGGAAATCTGGCCGAACTTCCTCTGGAAATGCCGCTCCCGGCGCATCCCGGTTTTCTTGGTCAATGCCCGCTTGTCGGCGCGTTCGCATCGGCGGTACCAGCGGCTGGGATTCCTTTTCCGCAAACTGTTCGCTTCCTTCGCGGGAGTGGGGGTGCAGAACCAGCGGGACGCCGAACGGCTCATCCAGCTCGGCTGCCGGCCCGAGCGGGTGCATGTGTTTGGGAGCCTGAAGTTCGACGCCTCGCGGGTCGAAGACCGGCGGGTGTTCGACGCCGGGGCGTTGCTGCGGCAGATCGGCGTGCCCCGGGGGGCGCCGGTGTTGTTGGGGGCGAGCACGCATCCGGGCGAGGAGGCGCTGCTGGCCGATTTGTACCTGCGGCTGCGGGAGCGGTTTCCGGACTTGTTCCTCGTGCTGGTTCCCCGGCACGTCGAGCGCGGCCGCGACGTGGGCCGGGAACTCGAACGCAAAGGGGTGCGGTTCATGTACCGGCGGGAGATCACCGCCCACACGCAGCTTCCGGAGCGCTCGCTCCACTGCCTGCTGGTCAACACCACAGGCGAGCTGAAGTTCTTCTTCGAGGAAGCCACCGTGGTGGTGATGGGCAAGAGCTTCACGGTCGGCGGCGGCCACAACCCCATCGAGCCGGCGGCGTTGGGCAAGCCGATCGTCTTCGGCCCGCACATGGAGAACTTCGCGGCCATCGCGGCGGCGTTCGTGCAGGCCGGCGGGGCCATCCAAGTCCCGGACACCGGGGGCTTGGAGCGGGCCGTGGCCGAACTGCTCGAAAACCCGGAACGCCGAGCGGAGCTGGGGCGGCGGGCCATCGAGGTGGTGCGTCGCAACACCGGCGCCGTCGAACGGACGGTGCAGATGATCCTCGAGCACCTGCCGACGGACGAAACCTACGTGGCGCCGGTGGCGCGCGGGGACTGAGCCCGGCCCCCGGCGTGTCGGTCCCGGCGATCAGGCTTGGCGCCGTCCCAACCCCAACGACCGGCAGTAGGCCAGGCTCCGTTCGAGTTCCTCCCGTTGATAGCGTTGCCGGGCTTCCCGGCCTTGGGGGCGGACCGCCTCGATGGGATGCCCGCGCCGGGCCAGGCGCAGGAACTTCACGAAATCCGCCGCCAGCGCCTTGGGCCAGGCGTCCCAGAACTCCTCCTCCATGTACGGGAACTCGACTGAAAAGCCGCTGATCGTCTCGATGTGAACCGGCACCTCGGGACAGAAGGAGGCGAACTTGGCGAAGTACGTCTTCCAATCGACCAACCCCTCGCCCATGGCGGTCCACGCCACGCGGGCCCCGCGTTCGGTCTCCCAGATCATCGAGTCCCGCAGGCTGGTGCAGGCCACGTAGGGACCGAGGATTTCGAGCGAAGCCAGCGGATCCTCCAGCGTCCAGGCGGCGTTGCCCGAGTCGAGGTTCACGCCCACGTAATCCGTGCCGGCGGCTTCCACGAGTTGGACCAATTCCCGGGCCTGCATGTCGCCGGCGTGGTTTTCGACCGCGATGCGGACCCCGGCATCCAAGGCCCGGGACCGGCAGGCCCGGCAGACTTTGACCGTGTCCTCGATGCGGGCCTCGATGCCGCCGGGCGTGCGGCGGTCTTCCCGGGTGCCGAGGACCACCCGGATCACGGGCGAGCCGAGGTCCGCCGCCATCCGGATGCCGAGCGCCAGGTGCTCCTCCGCGGTGCCCCATTTGTCCCGAAAGGCCCTCGAGGTGGGGCAGATGCTCCATGTCCCCAGGTACAGCTCCAATCCGCGGTCCCGCGCCATCCGCCGCAGGTCGCGCAAGTGGGCGGAATCATGGCTTTCGAAGGCGTCCAAGTCGCTGATGAAGAGGCTGTCGAGCTTCAGAGACGCCGCGTAATCGATCAACTGCGGCGCCTTCCAGCCCATGGCCCGGACGGCAAAATTGTCGAGACCCAGCTTCAAAGGCCGTTGGCCCGGGCTGCCGGCGGTGGCGGCCTTGTCGGCGGCGGCGCCCAGCGGTGAAGCCGTCGTGGCGGCGACCCACCCCAAGGCGGCGCCGGTCATCGTCCGGGCAAACTTGCGTCGGTTCATCGTGTTCCAGTGGTGGTCGGGCAACCCGGCTTTCATGGCATGCGTTCTGGGAACAGACACTTCAGGCCGGCGAACCGGAATCGGCAATCGCGGCGGCAGGGGTTTGATACAACCGGTCCCGCCTTCCCGGCAAGCGCGAACGGCCATCGCGCCCGACTTCCCGGCTCCGGCCGACGTTCCCGGCCAACCCGATGCCACAACAACCTCCCAGCCGGCCCGAGTTCCCTTGGATGGAGCTCGCCATCCAAGGTGAGGGAAAGCTTCAAGTGCTCGCGTCCGGGTCGAACGTGCCGGCGGAGTGCCGTTTCTCATCCCGCCACCACCAAGCCAGGCCGGCGGCCGCGCCACCCAGATGGGCCAGATGAGCCACGCCGCCGAGACCTTGGAACTCGAACACCGCCCCGACAACCTGAAGGGCGACCCAGAGGAAAAAGCCGGTCCGCGCGCTGAAGGTGACCCACCGGAGGGAGTAGAAGTAGCGGAACAGCATGCCCAGCCGCGCGTGGGGGAACTTCAGCGCATAGAAGGCCACCACGGCGGAAATGCCGGCGCTGGCGCCCACGCGCGGAATCGCTCCGCTTCCCGGGACCAGCAGTTCCGCCACCGTGCCCGCCAGATGCCCGGCGGCGATCATGGCCAGGTAACGCCACCGGCCCAGGGCGTCCTCGGTGTTGTCGCCGAAGACCAGCAGAAACCAGAGGTTGCTGCCCAGGTGGAACCAACCGCCGTGAAGAAAGAAACTCGTCACGAAGGTCGCGCCCAAGTGACGGAACATCGCGTCCGGGACGAATCCCCAGTTCCGGATGGTCTCCTGCAACCCCGCGTGCAGGCTCGCCAGGAAGGCCAGCACGATGGCGACGGCCAACCCGGCGGTGGCCCAGGGAACGCACGACAACGCCGGCGCGTCCGCCTCGACCGGCAATCCCAACAGTCCGGGCAGGATCCGCCAGTCCGTGGCGTGCAATTCCAGCGGTTCCCGCGCCGCCTCCTCGGCCATGGCC
>RFJD01000029.1 GCA_003695015.1 Verrucomicrobiota bacterium
CCAGGCCGGCACGCGAAGCCGCCTCGGGATGGATCGGATGATCGTTGGGCTGGTGGAGGCCCTCGATGGCCAGCGAGCCGTGCGTGATGCCGATGCGGATCTTCTCCTTCGGGACGCCCGCCGCCAGCTCCCCCAACGGCAGGGCCGGATCGCGCGTCGAGAGCTTTTGCGTCAGCGGATTGGCCACGAGGCACGCCGGCCCCAGATCCACCACGCCCGGCTCGGTGAACACGCGGACGTGCGGCGGCGGTTGGTCGAAAGGCGGCCGCCGCCAGATGCAACCCGGACCGCTGGCGGGATCATGGTTGCCCGGCACGATAAAGACCGGCACGTCCGGGAACTCGGCCAACAGGTCCGCCACCCGCCGCAACAACGCGGGCTCGACCTGGTTGTCGTCGAACAGGTCGCCCGCCACGAGAAACGCGTCCACCCCGGCCGCCCGCGCCTTTTCCAGCGCCCGCCGCAAGGTTTGGACCCGCGCCTCCCGGAGCTTCGCCGCCCGGTCGCCGAAACTCCGGAACGCGCAACCCAACTGCCAGTCCGCCGTGTGCAACAGCTTCATGCCACGCCGCCATTCTGCCTGAAGCCGGCCCGAAACCAACCCTGCACACGTCGGCCGACGTCCCGCCCCGGCCTCGTCTCTCCCGCGTCACTGCCGACCGTCCCGAACGCAAGGCCACCGCCCCGGGCGCGGTGGTGCGGGGGGTGGGTGCTTGACGGGGGGCGGTTCGGGTCCTAAGCTGCCGGCCGTCATGAACAACGTGGGGCGACAAGTCCTGAGGCGGCTTCTGCGGGTCCTGGTAGCGCTCGACCCGGCCGCGGGGTCTTGTCGTCGAAGCTGAACCGCTTCCTCCACAAGAAACCCACGGCTGGCCGACGGTCGTGGGTTTTTTGTTTTTCCCGCACCGCCGGTGGCCGTCCAACAGCCAGCGACAGACAGACATCATGAGCCAGTCCAGCTCCCAGCCAACCGCCGGCTCCGGCCGGTCGAAGCACAAACCGAACAAGCGGCAGACCGCCGGCCGCCAGCGCGGCCCGGTCATGTCCGGCAGTGAAATCCTGGTCCGCTGCCTCGAACGCGAGGGGGTGGACACCCTCTTCGCCTATCCCGGCGGGGCCAGCATGGAGATCCACCAGGCCCTGACCCGCTCCAAGCAGATCCGCACCATCCTGCCCCGGCACGAGCAGGGCGGGGTGTTCGCCGCCGAGGGCTACGCCAAGGTCACCGGCAAGGCCGGGGTGGTCATGACCACCAGCGGTCCGGGGGCCACCAACCTGATCACCGGCATCGCCGACGCCTACATGGACTCGGTCCCCCTGGTGGCCATCACCGGCCAGGTGCCGCTGAGCCTGATCGGGCGCAACGCCTTCCAGGAGACCGACATCTTCGGCCTGACCCTGCCGATCGTGAAGCACAGCTACCTGGTCACCGACGTCAACGACCTGCCCCGGATCGTTAAAGAAGCCTTTTACATCGCCCAGAGCGGCCGGCCCGGCCCGGTGGTCATCGACATCCCCAAGAACATCCAGCAGGCCCGCACCCAGCCGGTCTTCCCCGAGACGGTCGAGTTGCGGGGGTACGATCCGGACCGGCGGGCCGACGAGCTGTTGTTGCAGGAGGTGCTGGGGTTGATCGAGCAGGCCGAGCGGCCGGTGTTGTACGTGGGCGGGGGGATCATCTCCAGCGGGGCCTCGGCGGAGCTGCGGCGGTTTGTCGAGCTGACCGGCATTCCGGTCACCACCACCCTGATGGGGATCGGGGCCTTCCCCGAGGACCATCCGCTCTCGCTGCGGTGGCTGGGGATGCACGGGGCGGCCTTCGCCAACTGGGCGGTGGCGGAGGCGGACCTGTTGCTGGCCTTCGGGGTGCGGTTCGACGACCGGGTCACCGGCAAGGTCGAGAAGTTCTGCGAGCACGGGACGATCGTCCACATCGACATCGACCCCTCGGAGTTGAACAAGAACCGGCGGGTCCACCTGCCGATCGTCAGCGACATCCGGTATGCGTTGCACCGGCTCAACCGACTGCTGGAGCAGCGGCCGTTGCAGAAGCGGTTCGAGGCCTGGCAGGCGCGGGTGGCGGAGCTGAAGGCGAAGGCGCCGTTCCGATGGCGGCTGACCGAGGAGGTGTTGCGCTCCCAGCATGTGCGGGACTACATGGCCGGGGACCCGGGGCAGGTGATCCTGGCGCAGGAGGCGATCGCGCTGCTGCACGAGCTGACCGGGGGTGAGGCGATCATCACCACCGGGGTGGGGCAGCATCAGATGTGGGCGGCGCAGTTTTACCGGTTCCGGGAGCCGCGGCGGCTGGTGACCAGCGGGGGTTTGGGGGCGATGGGCTTCGGGTATCCGGCGGCGCTGGGGGCGAAGGTGGCGCGGCCGGAGCTGCCGGTCATCGACATCGACGGGGACGGCTCGTTCCTGATGAACATCCAGGAGCTGGGGACCGCGCACATCGAGGGGATCGCGGCCAAGGCGCTGGTGTTGAACAACCAGCACTTGGGGATGGTGGTGCAGTGGGAGGACCGGTTCTACCAGGGCAACCGGGGCCACACCTACCTGGGCGACCCGCGCAACGCGCGGCAGGTGTATCCGGACTTCGTGACCATTGCCAAGGGATTCGGGGTCCATGCCGAGCGGGTGATCTACAAGAAGGACCTGCGGGCGGCGATGGAACGGATGCTGGAGTCGGACCAGCCCTACGTGCTGGACGTGCTGGTCCCCTACACCGAACACGTCCTGCCCTTCATCCCCTCCGGCCGCACCGTCCACGACATGATCATCGA
>RFJD01000194.1 GCA_003695015.1 Verrucomicrobiota bacterium
CGGTGTTCCAACGGCTTTGGTGGAACTCGACCGAGGAGATCATCTCGCCGCCGCCCTGCCACGGGGGCATGGCTTCGAGCAGTTCGCGCCGGCCGATGAGGAGTCCGATGCCGGTGGGGCCGCACATTTTGTGGCCGGAACAGGCGAGGAAATCGCAGCCCAGTTCCTGGAAGTCCACCGGCATGTGGCCGGCGCTTTGGGCGGCGTCCACCACGGTGACGGCGCCGAGTTCGCGCGCCTGACGGCAGAGCTCGGCGACCGGGTTGATGACCCCGAGGGTGTTCGAGACGTGCGTCAGACTCAGGAGCCGGACCTCCGGCGTGAGGAGGTCGTCGAGACCCTCGAGGTCCAGCAGACCTTCATCGCCGGTGACCGGGATGAACCGCAGCCGGGCACCGGTGCGCTGGGCGACCAGTTGCCAAGGCACCAAGTTGCTGTGGTGCTCCATCTCGGTCAGGAGGATGACGTCGCCGGGTTTCAGGTTGGCGGCGCCCCAGGCGTAAGCGACCAGGTTGATGGCCTCGGTGGTGCCGCGGGTGAAGACGACCTCCGCCGGCTCACGGGCATTGAAAAAAGCGGCGGCGCGGCGGCGGGCGGCTTCGAAGGCCTCGGTGGCCCGGTTGCTCAGCTCGTGAATGCCGCGGTGGACATTGGCGTTGTCGCGCCGGTAGTAGCGGTCGAGGGCCTCGATGACCGCCAGCGGTTTCTGGGTGGTGGCGGCGTTGTCCAGATAGACCAGCGGATGACCATGGACCTGCTGGTCGAGAATGGGGAAGTCGCGGCGATAATCCGCCAACGGCCGCGTCGGAGAGGCGGAGGGGGCGGTGGGGGCGGCGTTCATGGGGGCTTACATCAAGCCGAGTTCCAAACGGGCGGCTTCGGTGAGCATGTCCTGGGTCCAAGGCGGATCCCAGACAAGGTCCACGTTGGCCTCGACGACGCCGGGCAGGGTGAGGAGCTTCTGGCGGGCCTCCTCCTGGATGACCGGCCCCATGCCGCAGCCCGGGGCGGTGAGGGTCATCTTGACGTCCACCTTGTAACGACGTTCGCCAAGCGGCTCGACCGTGACGCCGTAAACCAGCCCGAGATCGACGATGTTGACCGGGATTTCGGGGTCGTAACAGGTCTTGAGGGTGTCCCACACGAGCTTTTCGAGCTCCTCGGGAGTTTCGGGCGCGTTGGCGTGGGCGTCGGGCAGACCGGCGCCGGCGTGTTCGGGCTTCAGGCCGAGCGCGTCGGCGTCCCGGGCTTCGATGCGGAACATGTTCCCGTTGACGACGACGGTGAAACTGCCGCCCAAGGCCTGGGTGATGCGGGCCTGCTCGCCGGCTTTGAGCGTGACCGGCGTGCCGGCCGGCACGATGGAGGCTTGCACGTCGCGGGTGAGGGTGACGAGCTGGGGGGTCTCCATGGTCATTCGGTGGAAACAGGTTCGGCGCGGCCTTCGAGGGCGGCGATGGCGGCGTGCCAGGGCAGCAGGGCGCATTTCACGCGGGCGGGGAACTTGTGGACGCCGGTGAAGACGGCCAGCTTGCCCAGGTCGCCGGTTTCGGGCATCCGCCCGGTGGTGACCATCGTGTGGACCTGGTCGAACAGGGCGCGGATTTCGTCGGCGGTCCGGCCTTGGAGCGCCTCGGTCATGAGCGAAGCCGACGCCTTCGAGATGGCGCAGCCGGAGCCTTGGAAGCCGACTTCACGGACGCGGTCGCCGTCCATGCGCAGGTACAGCGAGACCTGATCGCCGCAGAGCGGGTTGGTGCCCTCGGCCCGGCGGTCGGCCGGGTCCAACACCCGGAAGTTCCGCGGGTTGCGGCTGTGATCCAGGATCACCTGCTGGTAGAGGTCGGTCAGGTCGTCGAACATCGCTTCTCACTGGACGACGACCGGTTCATTCCGGCCGTCGCGGGGGCCAATGTGCACCGAGTCCAAGGCTTCGAGCCAGTCCCAAACGATCTGTTCGAGTTCCTCCCGGACTTGGTCCTGCCGGATGCGGCCGGTGATCTCGCCGGCGAAGGAATGGATCAGCATCCGCCGCGCCATTTCCAAGGGGATGCCCCGGGCGCGCAGGTAGAAGATCGCGTCGGGATCGAGCTGCCCGATGGTCGCCCCGTGGGTGCACTTGACGTCGTCGGCGTAGATCTCGAGTTGCGGCTTGGCCGTGGCCCGGGCCGCCTCGGAGAGCAGCAGGTTCTTGTTGGTCTGCTTGGCGTCGGTTTTCTGGGCGCCGGGCCGGACCAGAATCCGCCCGTGGAACACCCCGCGGGCGCGGTCGGCCAGGATGCCGTTGAAGTACTCGTGGCTTTCGCCATGCGGCTTGGCGTGGTCCACCACCATGTAGTGGTCGGCGAACTGGTCCCCCTTCGCGAGATAGAGCCCGTTGAGCACGCACTCGATCCCTTCGCCGTCGAGGCTGGGGGCGTAATGGTGCCGGAAGAGCCGGCCGCCGGTGGAAAGGGTGTGGGCCGCCAACCGGCTGCCCGCTGCCAGCCGCAGGCGCGTGAAGCCGAAGTGGAACACCTGCGGCGATTCTTCCTGGAACCGGATGTGCTCGACCTCCGCCCCCTCGGCC
>RFJD01000195.1 GCA_003695015.1 Verrucomicrobiota bacterium
CTCTCTCTCTCTCTCTCTCTCTCTCTCTCTGACGGTCTGTGCTTGTTTGGTCATGCTCCTACCGCCTCAGACCTCATCCGAGGTGTCGGACGGTCGTGCTTTGGAGGTCGCCCGTACCGGGAGAGCGACACGTGCGCCCTTGGGCGCGTGCCCACGAAAAGTGGAAGACCCGGTAACTAACGAAGAGAATACCCAGCAAAACAATGAAAAAGGTCGAGACGAGACTCAGTGTCATGGGATGGGTCGCCGCAACGGCGATCGTGTTGCAGGCTCAATGTCCCGTTCCAACGCCGAATGGTTGATGCGGGCTTGCGTCACAGATTCCAGACCCAAGCAACGGGTGCTGCGAGGTGACAGGTCCGGGGCAGAAAGAGAGAAAATCATGCTTGGGTACGAGCGGGACGAAAGATTGCGCTAACAACCCGGTGCCGTTGGCTTATGTTCTGACCACTTATCCAGTAGTGGGGGAAGGCGAGGAAGCCTTTTGCGACCGGGATGCTGATCCTTTGCCCGCTAACTCCTGTTTTGGGCGTGAGCAAAACCCCTACGTCTTGCTCGTCTGGTGCAACCAAGCGGCCCAACGGAGTACCTCCAATTGCCTGTCAGAGTAGGACTGGTTTCACAGCGACCTCAGTGGGACTGCGTCGGTTACTCACGATTTCGGCTACAGGCCCGTGGTCGTGGCCATGCACATGGAAGCCGATGTCGCGGCTGATCGGGAACTGCTTCTCTTGACGAACGGCGGCGGCAGAGCGCCATGGAAGCCCAGAATGAAGAACAAGAGTCTCATGCTGAGAGCGGGTGCGTGTCTGGGCGGCCTCGTTTTAGGAGTCATCGTGGTTGCCCTGACGGCATCGCCCAAAGGAATGGCGCAAGACCGGCCGGCCTTCGAGGCAGAGGGAATGTGTCGCGTGGCGCCATTGGTTGAGGCTTCCCCGGGAACGCCCCAGAAGGTTTACCGGTTCGTTCTGCAAGTGGATGGGCCGCGTTGGTTGATCGATATCGAACGTGCCTATCAGCCATCAAGGCCGGGCGGTTTTAGCCGACAGGTGATTGGCAGCGACGGACGCGACGTGTATGTGACATGGCACATGCGGCCCGAGGATTATGAACCGTCGCCTGACCAGCCGACGAATTCGCTAGAATGGCGCGCATTAAAGGAGCAGGGACGTCGCGGACTCCTGCCGCAATGGGCCGAGGTGCATCCGGGTCCGGTTCCACCGTGGCTGCCGTGGGATGTTCAACTGCTTTGGCTCGCCTTTTGTGGCGGAGAGCTTTTCGGCACGAATGGACCTTCCCCGTTGGGCATCCGCTTTTTCCTCGCCAATCCGGCGGATCCCGATGCACCGGTGGATCTGCGTTGGACTCTTCATCGGAAGGACAGTCGTCTTCTGAGCCGGCTGGTGCGGGTGCGGCCGGGCAAAGCCAGCCGCGGCCCCGGCAAGCCGCCCTTCGTCTATCCGCCTCCCTTGGACAAGGGGTTCACGAACATGCTCTACGAACTCTTGGCAACGGAAGAGGTCGGAGGTTCGCTTGTACCCACTCGTTTCCGGTTCACTTGGTTCCAGCCGAAGATCAGCCGGTATAGTGCCGGCATGGCGCCGTCACAGCAGTTGGAGGTTGAAGTTGAACGTGCCGCGCCTTTGCGGCGGTCCATCACGGGGTTGCCGCCGCTGGGCAAGCTGTTTCAGGTCACCGACCATCGGGCCGAGCCGATGAACGACGGCAAACCGCTCGTGTACCAGACCCACAAGGACTGGTGGCAGACGAATGAGACGCGCTTCGTGAATGGGATGCGCGGCATCTTCGAGGAGGAGAAACCGCCCGGCCTGGCGCGTTGGACCGCTTGGGCTGTTTTTGGATTTCTGGCTGTGCTTTATCCGTTGGTTATTGGTGTGAGTCGTTATCGACGCCGACGTAACGCGTCCCGGGGTTAGATGTTGGTCCCGAAACCGGACGTTGTTTCCGTGTCGGCGGCTTCCCCGGCGGGGAAGGTGTCAAGCGCGTTTGCACGAGAGTCCGCTGCCAGGATCCAATGAACAGCGAGCCTGAGGTGCGAGGCCGGGAGCAGCCGGATGGTTTCGAAGTGCCGACTTCGGGTGCCAGCCTGGCGGGCGGTGGTGTTGAACCGCGGTGCCGTGCAAGTGGATCGTGGGAGAGGTTGGCCCGGTGGTTCGTGGGCGCCATGGCCGGTGTGTTGTGGGTGACCGCGACACTGAAGGCGATATCGGTGCTGCAAGGAGACCCGATTCTGCGGTGGCGGGATCCGGTGTTTCAGATACGTAACCGCGATTTGTTGCTTTTGGTGGCGGGGGTCGAATGGGGCGTGGCGGCTTATGCCGTGTGGGGCCGGCGCCTTTGGTGGAAAGTCACCCTGCTACATGCCTTGGCGACCTCTTGGCTGGCGTATCGAGGCTTGCTGTGGATGAGTGGTTTCAAGGGGTACAACTGTCCGTGTCTGGGCCCGATGGTGAGGGATCTGCCATTTCAAGAGGGTGCGTGGTCGGAGCTGCTGGGCGTGGTGGCTGGCGCCACCTTTCTGATGGCCAGCCTACTGCTTGTTGCCCGGGCGTCCTTGGGGGCGCCTGATTCGGCGGAATCCTCACCAACCGGCAACAGGGCCGGTGGGTGAGCCCAAGAGGAGGGTTGCCGATGGAGAACAGTCTGTTGGGCCGTGGAAAAGGACGAAGGACGTTGGTGGAACGGGGAGTGGCCGGCGGTGCGAGCCGGGCGTGGGGATTGGTTTTGGCGGCAATCTGGTTTCTGGTCGCGGTGGGGTGTTTCCCGCTGCGCACGGCTTTCGTGTTTGGCGCTGATGAGTCGTTCGAGTTCACCAAGGGCCGGTTGTACAGCGATGGACATACGTTATACGGGGAAGTGTGGAACGATCAGCCGCCGCTCCACACGATGTTGTTGGGGGCCATATTCAGGTGGGTGGGGCCGAGCGCCTTTGCCGGACGTTTGTTGACGGTGGTGTTCGCGGCGGGGCTTGTGGCGGCTTTTTTCGCGCTGGTGCACCGGTGGGAAGGGCCGGGCGCAGCATTGGGAGCGGTGGGTTTGTTGTTTTTGCTTCCGCCTTTTCTGAGTTTGAGTCTCTCGTGCATGCTGGAGGTGCCGGCTTTTGCGTTGGGCCTTATGGCCGCATGGTGCTGGGTGCGGGCAGGGGAGCGGGCCGGGCTGGGGTGGTTCGCTGTATCGGGCATGCTGACTGGTGCGGCCCTGATGACGAAACTGACTTCGGCACTGTTGTTGCCGGCGTTGTGGTGGCAAGCCTGGGCGGGCCGAGGCGAAGGGTGGGGAGGCGGTCGCAAGCCAGCGATCCGTGGTTTTGTTGTCTGGTTGGGGGGCTGTGCTGTGGTGGTCGGCGGGCTGTGGGCACTGCATCCGGCGATGACGATGGAGCAGTTGCTGGGGGTGCATTTTGCGAGAAAGACCCAGGAAATCGGGGCTGCCAACAGTGGGACGAGATTCTCATGGTTGGTATTCTGGATGTTGGGATATGCGGTGGTGCCGGCATTGCTGGGCGTGGGTCTTCGCTGGGCCCGAGGGCGGTTGAGCTCCGTCCGACTACCCTTGGGTTGGTTGGTGACGATGACGCTCGCGCACGAGGTCAACCGACCATACTGGAGTTTCTATCAAGTTCACTTTGCCTTCCCGCTGGCTTGGCTGGCGGCGGTGGGTGTGAAGGAGTTGGTTGGGTTGGTGCACAGTTCCATGCGCATGACGGACCGAGACCAAGGCTGGGTGCGGCTGTTGGGGTGGACGGCTGTATTGGCAGGGACGCTGGCGCTTTTGACGGTGCACGGAGGCTGGGCGCTGGTGAACCAGGTGAGCGATCTGCGTTCGCGGTCTTTGGTGGAGGAAACCCATTTGGTGTCCACCCTGGCGTCTTATGGGGATCGGGTTCACTGGGCGTACGCTGACGAACCGTTGTACGTTTTTCACGCGGGCTACAAGGTGCCGCCGGAACTTGGGGTGATCTCCTTCAAACGCCGCCACGGCGCGGGTTTCACTCGGGCGGACCTACTGGCGTGGTTGAAGCGGTATCGCCCCGAGGCACTCGTGCTGCGGCCATATGAGCACTACGACGCGGACTGGCAGGCTTTCTTGGCGGGTTACCAGATTGTGGACGCGGATGATCGGATGGCGTTGTTTGTGTCCCGCAGGCTGCTCGAAGCAGACACCGATGTCAGTGCCTCACCGGCAGGACGGGAAGACGTGGCGAAGGGTGCGGGGCTTCGGCGGCCTTGAGGTCGGTTGTCTCGAAGGTTTGGGTGCGTGGCTTGAGCACGGCTCGCCAAGGCTGCGATGATGCGGTCCGTCGGCTCGAAGGGACGCGATCGAGCCGGGACCTGCCACGTTGGATTGAAGGCGGGGGCGAACCGGAGGGAGGCAACGCCGTCAGGCCTTCTTGAGGCGGGGGCCCTTGGGGGTGTCTTCGACGATCCAGCCCAGCTCGCGGATGCGCTGGCGGAGGGCGTCGGCTCTGGCGAAGTCGCGTTGCTTGCGGGCTTCCTGGCGTTGGGCGGCCAGTTGTTGGACTTCGGGCGGAGCGGTGACGGCGGGGCGGAGGCCGATGCCGAGGACCTGGTCCACCCGTTCCCAGGCGGCCAGTTCGGCGGCGGCCTCGGCCGGCGTCATGCCGTCGCCGGCGAGGCGGCGGTTGCATTCGCGCACCCAGTCGAAGACCGCCGCCCAACCGGCGGAGACGTTGAGGTCTTCATCCATGGCCCGGGCGAAGGTGTCGGGCAGGGTGGGGGAGGCCGGGGCGGAGGCGTCCCCGGCGCGTTCGCGGAGCCGGTCCAGGCATTCGTCGATCCGGGCCAGGGCGGAGCGGGCGCCCTGCAGACCTTCGAGGGTGAAGTTGAACGGCTCCCGGTAATGCGCACTGAGCAGGAGGTAGCGGATTTCGCGGCCGCTGAAGCCGCGGGCGAGCAGGTCGCGGAGGGTGAAGAAATTGCCTAAGGACTTGCTCATCTTGCGGCCCTCGACCAGCAGATGGGCGCCGTGGAGCCAGTAGCGGACGAACGGTTGCTCGGGTGGGTGGCCGCAGGCGCCTTCGCTCTGGGCGATTTCGTCCTCGTGATGCGGAAAGATGAGGTCCTCGCCGCCCAGGTGCAGATCGAAGCTTTCGCCCAGGAGTTTCATGCTCATGGCGCTGCACTCGATGTGCCAGCCAGGGCGGCCCTCGCCCCACGGACTGGGCCAGAAGACGTCGCCGTCCTCGGGGGTGCGGGCCTTCCAGAGGGCGAAGTCGGCGATGGATTCCTTACCGTACTCGTCGTGGGAGACGCGTTCGCCGGCGCGGAGCTGGTCGAGGTTGAGGTTGAGGAGCTTGCCGTACCGGTGGCCGGCGGCGCGGTAGCGTTCGATGCTGAAATAGACCGAGCCGTCCACGACGTAGGCGAAGCCGCGCTGCTCGAGTTTGCGGATCAACCCGATGATGGGGCCGATGTGTTCGGTGGCCCGGGGCCGGTGATGGGGGGGCTTGAGGTTCAGCGCCCGGCAGTCCTCGAGGAACGCCTCCTCGTAGCGGCGGGTGTATTCCCGGAGCGTCGAGCCGGTCTCGCGCACGCGGCGGATGATCTTGTCCTCGACGTCGGTGATGTTCATCACGTGGGTCACCTCGAAGCCGCGGAATTCGAGGTAGCGGCGCACCAGGTCGGCGAACACGAACGTCCGGAAATTGCCGATGTGGCCGTAGTCGTACACGGTCGGCCCGCAGCAATACATGCCCACCTTGCGCCCCTGCGGGTCCAAGGGGACGAACTCCTGCACCGACCGGCTCAGCGTGTTGAACAATCGCAATCCCATGGCGAAGCGACCTCCAGGTCGGGCCCGAGCATACGGCGTGCGGAGGCCGGCGGCAACGCGCGGGCGGTCCCGGCGCGGGGGGGCGGCCCGGACCGGCGGCGCGGCTTGTCACCCAAAATAGCGATTGTCGCCGGTGCGGCCGGCGGTGCATGGTCTCCCCTCGATCAGCGTGACATGAACATGAAGGCATCATCCAAGACAGGCATGCGACGACGGAGTTTTCTGCAAACCGCCGGTTGGGCCGCCGCCGGGACGGTGGTGTTGCCGCAGATCGTCAGTTCCCGCGTTTTCGGGGCGAACAACCGGCTGGTTCTCGGCCACATCGGCGTGGGCGGCATGGGCAGCGGGCATTTGGGCTACATGATCGCCCGTCAGAC
>RFJD01000196.1 GCA_003695015.1 Verrucomicrobiota bacterium
AGCCGCACCGTGTCCACGCGGCATTTCTTCCACGCGGCGTAAGGGAGGTCCTTGGCCCGGACGCCGTCGCCGTAGAAGACCCATTGGCCGTTGTCGCTGACCAGTTGGACCTTGGTGTCGGCGGTCCAAGGCCGGGGCGGCAGGCCGACGATGCCCTCGGGATTGAGGCCGGAGAGGTCGGCGGCGCGTTCCTCGGGCGGATCGCCGGGAAGCCCGCTCCACGTGTAGAGGCGGAAGTCGTTGGGATAACGGGTCGGGGCCGGGCCGGCTGGGCCGGCGACGATCAGGTAGCCGCCGTCGTCGCCTTCGAGACTCCGGATGCCGCGACCGTAGAGATCGAGTTGGATGGGGTCGCCGAAGACGGCCGAGCCTTGGGGACCGTTGCTGACGGCCAGTTCGGCGAAGTTGAGCACCGGCACGATCAGCGCGTAGGCCCGGCGTGGGGGAGGCACGATCGGCGCGCGGAAGGCGACGTAGGCGCCGTTGGTGCTGCCCGGCATCATGGCCAGACCTTCGATGGACCAACCGGAGCCGTCGGGCGCCTTGGGGAGCACGTCCTCGGCCACGCTGGCGGCCAGCCCGAAGTAATCCGGTCCGAGCCCGTGGCGGTTTTCGTGGTCCCAGGCCACCAGGTCCTGCTTCAGGTAATCGTAGCGGCCCACATAAACCAGCGTGGCTTCCGGCCCCTCGCCGACGAGGTCGGTGGCGAACAACCGCGAACGGTTGGTGCGGCTTTCGCCGATGTTGGCGTGGGAGTGGGAGCCGATCCAGAAAAGGCGGTTGCCCAGGCGGGTGGATGCCTCGATGTCCACCTCGCGGGGATCGCCGTTCTCGATGTCCCGGAGGTCCAAGAACTCGGTGAAATCGACCGCCTGCACCGGCAGTCCGGAGGCATGACGGGAATAGAGGCGGATGGTTTCGTTCTCGTCGTCGGCGACCCACATCCAATCTTCGTCGATGGGAATGGCGGTGGAACCGTCGCTGGCGCCGAGCAACCAGATCGCGCCCGGCCGGCCGGGATCCGAGGCGGCGTAGGGGATCTGGGCGATCCCGGTCGCCACGCTGTCGCCCACGGTCAGCTCGATGGTCGCCCGGCCGACGCCGACCGGTTCGATCTCGAGGAGCCAGCCGCCTTCACCGTCGGGGCTGAGTCGCAGTCCCTCATCCGGGACCACCTCCGGACGGTCGCTGTGCGCTCGCAAGGTGGCCGGGTCGAAGCTGCCCTCGGGATCTTCGATCCGGAACCGCAGCGGCGGGTTGGTGGGATCGCCGATCACGCCGGAGATGGGGGTCAGGCCGGTGAAAACGGGCGCCAGATTGTTCGGCGCGCCCGGGGTGGGTTGGGTGCCGGGTGGAAGGCCGGAATCGGAGTTCGCGGGATCGAACCGCCATCCGCCCTCGCCGTCCGGCTCGAGCATGCCCGCCAGCCAGGCGCTGGATTTGCCGGGCCGGTCATCCCCGGGAAGGCGCAACGCGGCGTCCGGCGCCCGGCCGTCCTGATGCAGGGTCACTTCCGCGAAACGCACGGCGTCCGGGACGGCCTCCGACTCCCAGCCGACACTGTCCAGCCAGGCGGTGTCCTCGGGCAATTGCTCGAGCACCCCGTTGTCCCCGGCGTCATAGTCACGGCCTTCGATCAGCGGCCCGGCGGTGTGGAGGAGCAACAAGGCGCGCGCTTCGCCCAAGAGCGGGGAAGCGGCCCCGTCAAGCCGGGGGTCCTCGTACACGACGGTCGGGTTGCCGGGGGAAGCCGGGAACCCTGGCGCCGTCAGGAGCCACAGGCCGTTCGATCCCAACGTCACACCATCCAGGTTCCATGCGGCCACGATGACGCCGGCGCCGCCGGCCGGGTCGCCTTCGACCACCGCCAGCCAAGCCGATTCGATCCGGACCCCGGGTGTGCCGCGCAGTTCCACAAAAGGCGGCGGCGCCGTTTCGCCCGCCGACGTGCCGCGGATGAACTCGTTCAACAACAGGAACTCGTCCTCCCGCACCTTCAGCTCGATGGCCGGGATGACCGTTTCGGCGGGCGCGTAGTCCGGGTCGTCGGATGCGGCGACCTCATGGGTCACCTCCCCGCGGCGGACAGGCGGGCCGAGGACGAGGTCATTCGCCGCCTCCAGCCGGATGGTTTTCGGCGCTGTGTCGGTGAAGTCCACCTCCAGGGGCGCGGTCAACGGCCCGTCTCCCTCGGCGGCGAGGACGCCGGGCGGAGGGGTGATGCGAATGCGGACCGTGCCGGCCGGAGGGGTGTTCAGCGCCAGGGTGTAGGTTTCGCCAAGGCCGCCTTCGTCGAGGCCGATGCGGCCGTCGGTCCCGGCGAGCAACACCCCCGGCACGGCGGGAGCGCCGAAGTTGGGTCCGCCGGGAGAATCGAGCGGTTTGGCGGCGTACCCGGCCGGCCAGGTCGCCTGCGGTGCGCCGACTGTCCAATCGGGCGGCTCGCCCTGGGGGTGGTCGCTGGCGACCCAATCGTTCGCATCCGGAGCGGCCGAATGCGCCCGGCGTGCCAGATAGCCGGGGGTGAACGGGACGGACACCACGATTCCGCCGGCGCCGGCGGTGTTGCCGGGCCAGTCCATCCGCCGGAAGTTCACCGCCCCGTAGGCGAAGTCGCCCAAGCCATCGGAATCCAGCACGCCCACCGAGTCCCACACCTTCCAACCGGCGAACACCTCGCCGTCCGGTTGTCCGTCGTCGTTGGCGTCGATGTCCTGACCGGGTTCGGGGCGTTCCGGGGCTTCGATCAGGAAGAACGTGAGGGAGGGATTCTCGATTTCGACTTGGTCGGCTTCGCCGCGGTGGCCGACGTCGCTCGAGCCGCCGCTGCCCCAGCCGTCGTCCTTGCCTTGGTGGCGGAGCACGGTGGCGCCGGCCACGGGCGTCAGCGGCGAATCCTTCGGCAAGAGGAGGAGGAAACCGTTGCCGCCGATGCGCCGCTCGGAGAGGTCGAAGACGTTCTGGATCGTGCCGGGGTTGCCCCCGGCGTCGCCTTCGACCGCGACCAGGCAGGTGTGCGGCGGCAGGACGGCGTTGGGCTGGCCGCGGATTTCGACGAATTCGAGCGGCAGGTCCGGCCCGGCGGGGTTGAAGAGGATTTCCTCCAGCCACAGTCCGGCGGCCCTGGCGGAGGCGGCGCCGAGGACGCACGCCAGGCCAAGGCCGGCCAACCGGTGGGCGATGGGACTTCGCGCAGCCATTCCGGACATCGGCGGTTTACCGCGACTGGCAGTGTTTTCGGAAGCAAGAACCAAGCCAGGACGGCATTCGGAACCGTGAGTTGCTGCTTGGGGGAAGTGCCGTCGGCAGACGATGCGTGAAGCGCCAGCCAGCCAGCCGCGGGGTATCATGGCGGTCCGCTGTGGGGGGCGACACAGCATGGCCGCTTCGGAGCAACCCATCCGTGCGCAGGCTGGGGAAAGCGAGAGAGAGCCGGCAGGAAGCCATGGGGCGAGCTTGGATTGCCTTTGACCGGCCGAGCGCTGCCTTGCCCGGATGGCACCCCGTGGGCTATCGTGCCATGGTGTAACCGGCGATGAGCAATGAAACCTCCATCGAGTTTGTCCTGCAGGGCAAGGTGGACGGGCTGGAAATTGGCCTGCGCACCATCGGCTTGTCGCAGTTCAATGAGTTCAACCGGCAGGTCGAAGACTTCGTCGCCGGCAGCCA
>RFJD01000197.1 GCA_003695015.1 Verrucomicrobiota bacterium
CTTGGAAGCAACAGAGTCATCCTGACACACTTGCTCCAAGCCGTCAAAAGAGTCATTGCGTCACAGCACTCGCCTGCCGCCACCCCGTTCCGGCGCCACCGAGGCTTGGCGAACCCACCAAGCGGCGGCACTCTCAACGACGTGTTCGGGAGGCGCTCGCTCCAGCCAACCCACGCGGGCTGCGGCTTCGGCCCAGGCCGGTTCCGGCTCCGAGCCGGGCTGGCCGCAGCGGCCGTCGTTTTTCCCGCCGTCTGCCTCGTGGCCGCGGTCGGCGAACCGGTCAACCTCGCCGAGGCCGCCCTCGTGAACGTGATCGACGCGGCGCGGAACGTCCGCCTCGAACCGGCCGACCGCCTTGCCCGTGGAACCGACCGGCCCGTGGAAATCGAGTATCCCCGTCTTCTGCAAATCGAATGGCCGCAGCGGCTTGCGGTGCAGCGCGTGCGGTGCGTCCCCTCCGGCTCGCCCGGCGAACAGGCGGATTTCGTGCTGGGTTGGTGGGCGGATCCGCCGGCGGGCACGGCCGGCGCCAACGGCCGGTGGGTTTGGAGTCGGCCCCAAGCCACCCGCACGACCAACGGCTGGGAACTGGCGTTCCCCCCGGCCGGCCCCGAGGAAACCCGGGACCCCACCCTGCAAGGCGCCACGTTCCGGACGACCCGCGCCCTCCGGGTCGGCTGCCGAACCCCGCTCGCCCTCAAGCGCCTCGAGGTGTTTTCCGAGGCGGTTTGGCGGGAGGGGAGAATCGAAGTCCGCTGGGACCGTCCGCCCCGGAAAGTTCGCTTCGAGGGCCACTTGGCGCGCTTGATCGAGGAGCGGAAGCCGGGTCGCGACCGCCAGGAACTCCACCTCGAGTTTTCGGCCGGCCCCGATCCCTTGGGAGCGGACCAAGGGTTGCTGCTGATCCGGGCGGGCCCAACCGACAGCTTCGCGGTGCGCGTGGCCGACGTGCTCTGGCAGGGCACCCTGACGCTGCGCGATCCGAGCGTCCGGCTGATCGCCCTCGATGCCGAGGGCCAGCCGATCGCCCGGCGCCCGCCCCCCACCGGCCCGCGCGTCGAAAGCATCTTCGAGGCGACCGAACGAGCCGGGGTTGCACCCCAATGGCGTCGGCTGGCCGGGGCGGCGGCCGCCAGAACCTGGACCGCGCCCGCGGGCTTTTCCCTGCCGGGCGCGCGTCAAGGCTTCCGGTTGACCCCGGCCGGAGAGGTGGTCATCCCCGATCCGCTGCCGGGTTCGCCAGCCTGGGACAGCGCCGCCCGGCCGTGGCATGGCCGCAGCCTCCGGTGTCTGATGGCTCTCGGGCAACGCGGATGGACGGAAACGGAGGAAACCTTTCGCGCCACCCGGGCTGGCTGGATCCCCGGGCCGGCGCCTGTCTGGTCCGAAACACGGCAGGCCGACGACCTCGAGTGGCGGATCGAGACCTTGGTGGCGCCGTTGGCCGGGAGTTTCCCCGACCCAACCGCTGCCAAAGGCTCGGAAGCGCTCGTGTTGGCGCGGCATTTCCGGGTGTCGAATCCCGGCGACGCGCCCAAGAGCACCGCTTGTTGGCTGCGTTTCGAGCCGGCGGGACCGCTCCGGATCACGGTTCAAGACGTCATCGTCCTTGGTCGCCCCTCCGACGGCCGCGAGCACCCGGGCACGCTGCCGGTGCGGGCCCGATGGGATCGGGGCCCCGAGGGCCGCTTGGAGCTGGTGGTCGCACCGGTCCCGGACCCTGCCACCGGCGCCACCAGAATGCGCGAGGCGGTGCGTTATCGCTTCCAAGTCCCGGCCCGGAGCACACACGAATTCACCGTTTGGGTGCCGGCCGTCGAGCTGCTGACGCCGGAGGAGATGGCCGCGCTGCAACAGCTTCGCTATCCGGAGACGCGCGCACGCATGGAGGCTTGGTGGACCGCGCTGTTGGAACCGGCCGCCCGACTGACCACGCCGGGGAACCGCCTCGGGGAACTCTGGCAATCTTGTTTGCGGCGCCTGCTCGCCTCCCTGGCCCGTGATCCCGAAACCGGCGAATGGCACCTCTTCCCGCCGGGCGCGCCGGCGGGCCCCTCTCTGGAAGTGGTGGGAACGGCCGCTCTCTGGCTGGGTCAGGCCGGTTACCCCGTTCTGGCGGCCGAACTGCTCACCCCCGCGCTCCAACACCAGGGTCAGCGGGCGCCCGCAGGCGTTTTCCGGCAAACGGCAGGGGCGTTTTGCGCCCAGCACCCTGGCGAGCCGGACCCGTTCACCTCCTCCCTTCCGGCAAGACAACACCCGGCCTTCCTTCGGGCGGCAGCCGACTTCCTCCAAATCCATCCCCCGACCCAACCTTCCCAGTGGGCCGCCCGGCTCATGGCCGGGGCCGAATGGCTACTGGCGGAACGGTTGTCCGACGGCCGGCTCCCCCCGACCCCCGGCGTGACCGGCCGGATCATGGCGCGGTCCTTTGCCCTCGACGGGGAAGGCATTGCGGCGCTGAGGGCGCTGGCGGACTGGCTGGAAAGCCTGGCCGAAGCCGCCCCGGGCGACTCGGCCCGCTTGTGGGGCGACGCGGTCCGCCGTTACCGCCGCGACGCCGACGGTTGGCAGGCGGCCTTGACGGCCGCGATGACCGCGGAAGTCGCCCGCACCCCGGCCGCGGCCCTGCCGGACGGCACGTGGCTTCCGGACATTCCCTGGGCCGAGGGACACCCCTCCTCCGCCTTGGGGGAGCAGGTCGAAGCCATCGCCAACTCGCCGGTCTGGCTGGCGGAACAAGGCGTCCTCCCGGCCGATCACCCGTTCATCGAACGCGCCCTGCGCGAGCTGGCGGACCTGCTGCTGTTGGGGAACCGGCCGGCCCCCACGGCTCCCGCGGGTTCCTCGATCGGCACGACGCCGTTGCCCGCCCCGCTGTCCCTGGATGTCGCTCCGGTCTGGCTCGATCGAGGTCAGACCGCATGGTTCTGGCGGACCCTTGCCGACGCCTTGGACCAACATCTGGACCCCGCGACCCGGACCATGGAGGTCCCAAGCGACAACACCGTCCCGTGGACCCCCGCGGAGGCTTTGGCGGCCGAAGTGCGCCTGGCCCGGTGGATTGCCCAAGCCCTGGTGCGGGAAACGCCCGATGGCCTCGAACTGGGCGCGGGCCTGCCGCCGGACTGGCCGGCCCCGGGAAAGGGTTTGCAATTGAGTGGCTGGCTGACCCGTTTCGGCCGTCTGGCCATGTCATGGCAAAGCAACGGCAACGAGATTGCCGGCCAGGTGCAACTCGCCGGTGCCGACCGCCGTCCTCCGTCCATTCGCGTTCGGCTTCCATGGTCCGGAGCCCAGCCCCCACGGCGGGTGTGGGTGAACGGCCGCCGGGCCAAGGTGCGTGGCGACGGCTGGATCGAACTTCCCGTCCGGGCCGGCGAATGGTCGATCCGGGCCACCCGTTGACCGACACGGACGCCCCCGCAGCCGGGCGGTCGGGACTGTTGGTTTTGCTCTTGCGGCGAAGAGGGGCAGAGGCTATAGGAAGAGCCGCGCCCGTCGGGGCGGATTCCCCGATCCGCCCGCGAGGAAGGGCGCTTGGTTGGGGTCGTAGCTCAGTTGGTAGAGCGTCGCGTTCGCAATGCGAAGGTCAGGGGTTCGATCCCCCTCGGCTCCACCAA
>RFJD01000030.1 GCA_003695015.1 Verrucomicrobiota bacterium
CCGCGGCGAACTCGTCCAGATCGGCGGCGGGTTTCGCATCCCGGAGATCCTCGAAGCCAGCGGCGCGGTACTGCGGGAGGTCGGGACCACCAACCGGACCACCTTGGAGGATTACGCCGCCGCCGTCGGCGAGCGAACCGCCCTGATCCTGAAGGTCCACCGCAGCAACTTTTTCATGGACGGCTTCGTCGAGAGCCCGGCCATCCGCGACCTCGTCCTGTTGGCCCGGCACAAGGGCCTGCCCTTGGTCGAGGACCTCGGCAGCGGGGCGGTCGTGGACACGACGGCCTTGGGATTGCCGGAACGGGAACCCTCACCGGCGGCGAGTCTCCGGGCCGGGGTGGACTTGGTTTGCTTCAGCGGGGACAAGCTGTTGGGCGGGCCGCAGGCGGGGATCATCGCCGGGAAGGCCGCCTTGGTGGGCGCGCTCAAGCGGGAGCCGTTCTTTCGCGCCCTGCGATGTGACAAGCTGATTCTGGCGGCGTTGCAGGCCACCGTCGAAACCGCCCTTGGCGCGGTCGCCGATCCGGCCCGGGGTCCGCTGGCTTGGCGCCTGTTGGCGGCGCCGGTCGACACCCTCCGGGAGCGCGCGCGGGTGTTGGCCGAACGGCTGGCCGGGGCCGGGTTGGAGGCCGGGGTTCGAGAGGTTCGCGGCCGGGTCGGCGGGGGGACGCTGCCGCGGAGCGAGCTGGCGTCGGTGGCTGTCGAGGTGCGGGCGCCGGAGGTGCGGCCGGAGGAATTGGCCGCCCGTCTGCGGGCGGGCGATCCGCCGGTGATCGGGGTGATCGAACAGGACGCGGTGCGGTTGGATTTGCGGACGGTGCCGCCCGAGCAGGATGCAGCACTGGAGGAGGCGGTGCTGGCCGCGAGGGGCCGGCGACCGTGACGCCGCGCTGTCAGCGGCGGGGGCGGTGGAAGCCTTGAAGGGTGACGGGTTGAAGGGTGATGGGTTGAAGAGTGTGGGCGGCCCGGCTGCCCCGCCGCATGCGGCCAGTTCACCGGGAGCGCCGGCATCCTGCCGGCGGGGCCGGGCCCTGCGTCCGGCGTGCATCGGTTCACGGCCTGATTGGCGGTTGGGGCAGCCGGCCCGGAACAGCCATCGTCCGTCGCCGGCACCCTGCAGGCCGGGTTCCCCGACCCGGCGTCCGTCCCGTCAACCCTTCTCCCTTCAACCCGTCACTTCACCGGTCATCTCCCCTGGCTTCCCCGATGGCCCACTCAGACGAAATGCCATTGGGCCGGAGGGGTGGCGTGTTGGAAAGTTTGTTGCGCCTAACTTTTGACGTGCTAATCTCCTGCCCAATCGGCGCTAACCGCATCCGCGCCCGTCGATCCAGCGGACCATGTCGCATCTGCCCGTCATTCTGGCCGCCAACCCTGCCGCCGCAGGGACCGACCCCTTGGTCGCCCTCCTTGCCGGGGTGGCCTTCCTCGCCGCCGTGGCCGCGTTCTTCTGGCCGCGACGGGGGCTGTGGGATCGCTGGCGTCGTTTGCGACGGAGCGACGCGCGGGTTTTGGCCGAGGACGCCCTCAAGCATCTCTGCCACTGCGAGCTGGAGCGTCGCGAGCCGACGCTTGCCAGCTTGGCGGGCGCCCTCCAGATCACCCTGGCCCGGGCTGCGGAGGTCGTGCGCGACCTCCACCGGCGACGCTTGGTCCGCCATGCCGAGGGGTGCTTGCACCTCACCAACGACGGCCGCCGGTACGGCATGAACGTCATCCGCGCGCACCGATTGTGGGAACGGCATCTGGCCGATCAGACGGGGGTGGCCGAGGCGGAATGGCACGAGGCCGCCGAAGAGGCGGAGCATCAGCTCACGCCGGAACAAACCGAGGCGCTGGCAGCCAGTCTGGGCCGTCCGTTGCTCGATCCGCACGGCGATCCCATCCCCACGGCCGAGGGCGAGGTGCGAACGCCTCCCGGCCAGACCTTGGAAACCGGGCGCCCGGGCCAGACGTTCCGCATCGCGCACATCGAGGACGAACCGGCCAACCTTTACGCCCAGCTCATGGCCAGCGGGCTCTACGTCGGCCAGGAACTCCAAGTCACGGAGAACCAGCCCGACCGCATCACCTTTTGGGCCGACGGCCGGGAGCACCGCTTGGCGCCCGTGGCCGCCAACAGCGTCACCGTCACCCCCGCCGAACCCGCCGTCGCCCGGACCGCCCGCGTCGGCCGGGCCTTGCACGAACTCGAGCCCGGCCAGGAAGCCGTGATTCGCGACATTGCCCCGGCCTGTCGCGGGGTCGAGCGCCGGCGGTTCCTCGACTTGGGCATCCTGCCCGGCACGCGCATCCGGGCCGAGTTTCGTTCCCCTTCGGGCGATCCCACGGCCTATCGTGTCCGGGACACCCTGATTGCCCTGCGGCGCGACCAAGCCCGTTGGATTCTCATCGACCCCGTGCCCGAGAGCGCGTCCCCCGCCGCGTCCGAAACCGCATCGCAAACCGCATGACCGATCCCCGGCCCGCCAATCCGCCGCCAGCCTCGCCCTGCGACCAGTGCCCGGCCCATCACACGGCCAACCTCCGCCGTCTGGGGGTGGACATGGAGGACTGGGACTACGTCGTGGCCCTGGCCGGCAACCCGAACGTCGGCAAGAGCACCGTTTTCAACCACCTCACCGGTCTGAAACAACACACCGGCAACTGGCCGGGCAAGACCGTCACCCGTGCCGAGGGCGGGTTCGCCTACCGGGGCCGCCGCTACAAGCTGGTCGATCTGCCCGGCACCTACTCCTTGTTGGCCACCAGCCCGGACGAGGAAATCGCGCGCGACTTCATCCTGTTCGGCCAGCCGGACGTGACGGTGGTGGTGGTGGATGCCACCCGCTTGGAGCGGAACCTCAACCTGGCTTTGCAGGTGCTCGAAATCACCCCGCGCGTCGTGCTCTGCCTGAACCTCATGGACCAGGCCGGGCGCCTCGGGCTCAAGATCGACCACCGGCGGTTGGCGCGGGACTTGGGCGTGCCGGTCGCTCCCACCGCCGCCCGCCTGCGGCGCGGATTGGACGAATTGCTGGCGGCGATCGACGACGTGGCCACCGGACGGGTCCGGCCCCGACCCCGGAAGGTCATTGCCGAACCGCCCGCCCTGCGCGAGGCCGTGGACCAGTTGGAGCAATCCCTCCGCCGGGTTTATCCCACCCTGCCCAACGCCCGTTGGGTGGCGCTCCGGTTGCTGGACGGCGACGAGCGGATCATCGAAGCGGTGCGCACCGGCGAAATCGCCGACATCGTGCAGGCCCAGTCCGCCCCGCCGCGTCCGGCCGAACCCGCCGCCCCCACCGCCGCCTGAAGCCCTCCGGATGAACGCGCCCGCCGCTCAACCCGCCGTCGAGGACGTCCTCCGCCAAGCCCGCCAGCTCCGCTGGCAACTGGGCGTCGAAGTCCACGAACAGCTCGTTCAGCGTTTCTACGAGGAAGCCGCCTGGCTGACCGAACGCGCCGTCACGCGGCCGGGTCAGAAGGAACGGTTCGACTGGGACCGGACCTTGGACCGCCTCGTCACCAGCCGGGTCTGGGGGTTTCCGTTGATGCTGTTGCTGTTCGCCTTGGTGTTCTGGATCACCATCGTGGGGTCGAATTACCCCTCCGGCTGGCTCGCCGGCCTGTTGGTGGACACGATCCATCCGGCGCTCAAACAAGCCGCCGCCGGCATCGGCCTGCCGGCATGGTGGAGCGGAC
>RFJD01000031.1 GCA_003695015.1 Verrucomicrobiota bacterium
ATCAGCGCATCCTGCTTGAACTGATGCCGCTTGATGTGCGTCTCGAGGATCTTCCAGCGCTTGTCGCTCCTGGGATCCGGCAACGGCGGCCGGCGTTTCGGTTTGGGTCGGGTCGCTATCCCTCTCATGGCTCGTCACCCCATTACGGCTCACAGATGTTGCGGCACGGGTCGGGCCGGCCGTTTGCTTGGAAGATCGGGACCGAGACCAGCCCGGACGCACGAAGACCAAGCGCTTGAACCAGCCCAAAGAACGCAGCGGGACCTACTGGTCTCCGAAGAACGGGGCCGGGTCAAGTGGAACCGGAAACAAACAGCGAAGAACGGAGGCAGCGCCGGCCCCAAGCCGCCTTGGCCTCGGCCCTGCCGGGCATCGTCCACCTCCCCCAGCCCGAAGCTTCGGCCCGGCGCCCTCCTCGGCGGCCCCCCTCAAAGAGCGGCCAACCGCTGGGAAAAGACCGGCAACCCACCGCGAACCCAACCTCTTCGGGAGAAAAAACCACCCCTACGCCGGGCGGCCAAGGCGCCGGCGGCCGTGAACAAAGGGCCGACGATCAGGCGGCAGCCCGGGCGGCACCTTTGCGGCGAGCCTTGGAACGCGGCGCGGGCGGCGGTGGTTCCTCCGGCGCCAACAGCAGGTAGCGGGCGCAATTGTCGCACATGGCGATGTCATCGCCCCGCAACAACCGGGCGTAGGCGCCGGTGGCCAGACGCATCCGGCAGCCGCCACAGACCCCGCCGGTGGGAGTGCGTTGAACCAAGGCCACGCCCTTCTTGCCCCGGGCGGCCAGCCGGTCGTAATGGCCCAGAATCGGGGCGGGGATGATCTGGCGAAGTTCGGCGGCGCGCGCTTTTTCCTCGGCGGTTTTCCGGGCGAGGAACTCGATGTCCTGCAGCTCCTTCAGCAGTTCGATCTCTTTCATGGTCCGGGGGTGGGATTCACGGAATCCCATCGACGCCACGATGAACCGGCCGCGGTCGATTGGCCAGCAAAAACTCCGCCCCGGCGGGGCAGAGCGCGAAGGCCGATCGCTGTAATCGCACTCAGCGGTTCTGGACTTGGAGTTCCCCCGGCACGTTCAGGGTGATGACCGAGCAGACCGGGTCGGAGACTTGGGCGGGCAGCTCGATCTCCAAGCCGGCCTCGGTCAGCCGGGTCGCCAACGGGTGGCGATCGGGATCCGCCAGGAGAAAGCAGGGACACGGTTGGCTGCGGAGGCCGGGGACCAGCAGCCGGCCTGCGCCTTTTGGGCGGCTCAAACCGCGGACTGACTCGCAGCCGCATCCGGAGAATCACCCGGACACCGCTGGATCACCGACCGGAGACCATCCACGTGCTCGTGGAGATCTTCCCGGATGCTGGCCCACATGGGATCCAGAATGAAGTCAATGCCCTCGCGCCGGGCAAGCTTGGCAGCCGGCACGAAGTCGCTGTCCCCGGCAACCAGAATGATCTGGTCCACCTGCCGCTTGAACGCCATAGACGCGATGTCCAAGCCGATCCGCATGTCCACCCCCTTCTGCCTGACATCGTAATACACATCCGCCTCAGTCAGATCACGAACCGCGATTCTCCCGGCCAGCAGTGACTTCAACTTCTCCGGGTGGATGCGCCAGCAGCCCGTGCGGTCGTTCAAATAGCCCAACCGGAGAGCGACCTTCCGCAGACTGCGCAGGCGCCGGTGCAACTCGGCGCGCCAGACGGCGGCTCCGGTGGTCGAAAAGTCAATCAGTTTGCCTGTGACCGGGTGATGGGCCTTCTTCGCCAACGGTGGACAGTCGTAAAAGAAGATGCGGTACAGCTCACGCCGGCCGTTCCGCTGTCTCAGGTGGTCGAGGCACATCCGGTGGAGGTCCTCAGCCACTTTGGCCGCAGTTTGCTTTCCACGTAGGGCCCGGTAACGGCGAATGAAGAAACCGCCGTCGACGAGGATCGCGGTTGCCATAAGCCAACAAAGGAAGCCCCCCGGGTTCGGCCACCCCACGATCGGCGGGGGCGCTTACTGCCGGGGGACTGCTAAAAAACTCGGGAAGCTCATCGCTCCCGAATCCGAGAGCAACTATAGCCGGCGCCCCTCCATCGGCAAGCGGCATTTGCGAACCGGCGCCCGGCGCCCGTCCGGCTTCATCGAAACCAAACGGGTTGGCCGTCGGCGCGCCTGCGTCCGGAGGAATCCCGGCTTCATTCAACGCGAACCTGCCCGGGCACGTTCAGGGTGATGACCGAGCAGACCGGGTCGGGGGCTTGGGCAGGCAGCTCGATCTCCAAGCCGGCGTCGGTCAGCCGGGTCGCCAACGGGTGGCGATCGGGATCCGCCAGGAGAAAGCAGCGGCGCGGCTGGTTGCGCAGACCGGGCACCACCAAGCGCCCGTTTTCAGGCCAGTCGAACACGTGCAGGTAGAGCATGGTGCGGTTGCGAAAGACCCTCTTGGTGCAACGGCCCCAAGGCAACTTGGGGAACGGGCTGGCGGTGGTGCCGTAGATGGCCCGGCCGTTGACTTTCATCCAGCGGCCGATGGCCGCCAAGCGCTCGACCGACGGCTGGGGAATGAGCCCCTCGGCGGTGGGCCCGACGTTGAGCAGGTAGTTGCCGCCCTTGGAGGCGATGTCCACGAGGTTGCGGATGAGGGTGGCGGCGCTCTTCCAGTTGTGGTCGTTCTTCTTGTAGCCCCAGGTGTCGTTCATCGTCATGCAGGACTCCCAGTCCACCCCGGGCAATCCGGTGGCGGGGATCCGCTGCTCGGGGGTGCCGAAGTCGCCGACGTACTCGCGGTCGCCCTTGTTGAGGCCCTCCATGCCCTTGCGGCCCTTGCCGACCCGGTTGTTGATGATGATCGAGGGCTTGAGCTGGCGGAGGTAGCGGTAGATCTCGCGGCCGTCCTCCTCGGTGTACCAGTCCACCCATTCCCCGTCGAACCAGAGGACGTCCGGATCGCAGATCTCGAGCAGCTCCTTGAGCTGGGCCTTCATGTAGTCGAGGTACTCCTGCTTGCGGCCGGGACGGATCTTGGTGGGGTTGTAGCGGTTGGGGCTGCCGCGCATCTGGGCCGGGTGGTGCCAGTCCATGATCGAGTAGTAGGTGCAGAAATGCAGCCCCTGTTTGCGGCATTCCTCGGCCAGCGGCCGGAGCAGGTCCTTCCCGTAGGGAGTGGCCTTGACCACGGTGTAGTCGGTCACCTTCGAGTCGAACAGGCAGAAGCCATCGTGGTGTTTGGAGGTGATGACGATGTACTTCATGCCGGCGTCCTTGGCGATGCGGACCCACTCGGCGGGGTCGTACTTCACCGGATTGAACTGCTTGGCCAGCTGCTCGTACTCCTCGACCGGGATGTTGGCCCGGTCCATGATCCATTCGCCGAT
>RFJD01000198.1 GCA_003695015.1 Verrucomicrobiota bacterium
CTGCGGGTCGTCGGCATCGACACCTTCCGCAGCGAGCCGGCGCCGGGCCGCAAGAAGAACGACCTCCAACTGATCACCGGCATCGCCTACAAGTTCTGAGGCACCCCCCGCGATGTCATCCCGGGACAGGCGGTCTTCGGACCGCTTTTTTTGTCGGAGGACAACCGCTTTTCCCTGGCGGCCACGGCGTGCAGAAAGCGCCGCCCTCGCCGCGTCGGTTTCTCCTGGCGACAGCGTGGTGGCTGACCCTCCGCTTTGACAACGTCCCCGGTTCCGACGCGGCGCGTCTCTGCTGCCCGGGCCCGGCGCCCCGGCAAGACCGGCGGCGCGGTTCTGCGCGATTCCCTTTGGACTGCTTCTAGAGTTCGTCACTTGCGCTTATCGGGACCCGTGTTATGTTGCGCCGCCGTCGTTGGCTTCCGCTGGCGCAACGCCAGCCGACCGAGCCGCCTTTCCAGCGGCTCTCTGGCGCCCTGAACGCGTTTCGCTGCCGAAGCAAGGAACGGTCTTTGAAATCCAACATGCACCAACGTCAAGAAGGGAACATGGCATCATCAATGCGTGGGAGCCGTTCCGCCCGTATCAGCCGGGTGATTCTGATCGCGGCCTGCCTGGGCATGGCCGCGGTCCAGGCCAAGGAAACGATCTCCGGACACATCTACAATGCCGCCACCGGGTTCGGCATGGTCGGCATCGACTTGGACGTGTTCGATCCGGCGGGCAAACCGGTCAAGGTGACGGGCGCCAAGTCGGGCGTGGGGGGCGCCTACACGATCACGCTGCCGGGGCCGGGCACTTACCGGGTGCGCGCCGACGCCAGCTTGACCTCCGGATTCGCCGATCAGTTCTACGACCATCAATTCCTGAAGAGCGCGGCCACGCCCATCACCGTCAACCCGGGCGCCAACGTCACCGGCATCGATTTTCATCTCTCCCCCGGCTGGGAAATCCGCGGTCGCGTGACTGCCGGCGGCGCGCCCTTGGGCAACGTCGATCTCGACCTGTTCGACGCTGCCACGGGTGAATTCCTCAGTGGCTATCCCGGCGTGACCGCTCCCGACGGCACGTTCGCGGTCGGCGCCCTGCCGGCCGGGGCCTACATCCTCCGCGTCCAGCCCGATCCGGCCTTGGGCCAATTCTACGTCGAGTCGTGGTACAACGGCGGCACCAACTTGGCCAGCGCCACGCCCATCCCCGTCAGTTCCGCCCATGTGAGCGGGATCAACTTCGACCTGGCTCCGGGCGGTTCCATTTCCGGAACCGTCACCGACCGGCTCACCGGCCGGATCCTGCCCGGCTTGGACTTGGACGTGTTCGACGCCACCGGCGTCCGCCTGCCTTACAACGCCATCACCGACACCAACGGGCAGTACTACATGGGGCCGATGCCCGCCGGCCAATACTACCTGCGGGTGGATCCCAAACCCGATGCCGGCTACGAGCGCCAGTATTATCCCGGCGCCAACCTCCTCGCCAACGCCGCCCTCATCACCGTGACCGTCGGGCGCAACGTCCCCAACATCGATTTCGCCCTCGCCCGCGCCGGCCACATCCAAGGAACCATGCGCGATGCCGCCTCCGGCGCCCCGCTGGCGGGTGTGGACCTGGACGTGTTCGACAGCACCGGCATTCGTCTGGACATTTCCGCCACCAGCCAGGCCGACGGAACCTACGATCTCGGCCCCCTGCCCGCCGGCGATTACATCGTCCGGGCCGACCCTGCCCTGGCCCTCAACCACGCCCGTGTCTATTACCCGGGCACTTTTTTCCGGGCTGACGCCGTTCCGGTCACCGTCACCGCCAACCAAGCCACCACGGGCATCGACTTCGACCTTCCCGCCGCCGGGGCCATCGCCGGCACGATGGTCGCCGCCGGCACCGGCGCGCCGGTCGCGGGCGTGGACTTGGACGTTTGGCGGGCCGCCGACACCAACCGGCTGGATGTCACCGCCACGACGGCCCCCGACGGGAGCTATGTCCTCGGTCCTTTGCCGGCAGGTGAATACTTCGTCCGCGCCGACCCGGCGCCCACCTCCGGCTGGGCGGTGGAATACCATCCGGATCGCCCCGGCATCGAAGGCGCCGTGCCGGTGGTCGTGGTCGCCGGTCAGACCAACGCGCCGGTGAACTTCGAACTCGACCCCGCCGGTTGGATCACCGGGATGATCGCCGATGCCGGCGGTCAGCCCCTGCCCGGGATCGACCTGGACGTGTATGACGCCGTCACCGACCTGCGCCTGCCGTTTTCCGCGGTCACCGATTCCAACGGGTTCTACGTCATCGGCCCGCTCCGGCCGGGCAGCTACAAGGTCCGGGCGGACCCCAATCCGCTTCTGGGTTACGCGCTCGAGTACTTCGACGCCCAGACCACCCGACCGGCAGCCACTCCGGTGGAAGTCGTCGCGGGCGCCGCGCGATCTGGCGTGGACTTCACCTTGGAACGTGCAGCCGTTCTGTCCGGGCGCATCGTCTCGGCCGACACCGGCCAGCCCATCCCGAACATGGACCTGGACCTGCTCCAAGCCGCCGACGGAGTGCGCTTGGACCAAACCGTGCTCACGGACGCCAGCGGCGCCTTCACGATCACGGACGTGCCGGCCGGCCAATACATTCTCCGGGGCGACCCGGACATGGCCACCCAACCCTACGTCCGCACCTACTACGGACAGACCACCGATCCGGCCGCGGCCACGGTCATCAGCGTCGCCGCGGGCGAAAACCGGACAGGCTTGGAAATTGCCCTCTTCTCGCAAGTGCCACCGACGGTGGCCATCACCTCGCCCGCCGACCAGACCGCCGTGGTGGTCCCCGCCACCGTCGAGCTGGTGGCGGAGACCTCCAGCCCCATCGGCGCCATCGCCCAAGTGGACTTTTATGAGGGCAATCAATGGTTGGCCTCGGACAGCACCGCCCCCTACACCGCGCCGGTGGATTTCACCGGGCCCGGCAGCCGGACCTTCAAGGCGGTGGCCACGGACATCTTCGGACTGACCTCGACCTCCGCGCCGATCACTTTGCACGGGGTCGAGAACCAGGCCCCGGTGGTGGCTTTGAGTTCGCCGGCCGACGGGACCTCCTACGTTGCCCCCGCCGAGGTCACGCTGACGGCCACGGCCAGCGATCCGGACGGTTCGGTGGCGAAGGTCGAGCTGTTCAACGGCGCCACCAGGCTGGCCTCTCTGACGGCCGCCCCCTACACCTTCACCTGGGCGAATGTGCCCGCCGGGGATTACACCCTCACCGCCGTGGCCACCGATGATCGCGGACTGACGGCCACTTCCACTCCGGTGACGGTGCATGTGCAGGCAGGCGGGCCGCCCACTCCGGTGGCGCTGACCATCGGCTTGGACGCCAGCGGCCGCGTGGAGATCAGCTTCGGGTCGGAAACGAATCGGACGTACTACCTCGAGGCAGCTGATGGCTTGGGGGCGGCGGCATGGGTCGTCGTGGCTCAGGCCACGGGTGACGGGGGCCCAATCCGGCTGACCGACACCCCGCCGCCCGCCGGGGTGCGGTTCTATCGGGTTCGCGTCGAGTAAGTCCTCCGAAAGCAGTCTTGGATCTCATGAAGTGGCTGCAACATTTCGGCAAGCGGGAGATGATACTGGCGGCCGTCGTGCTCGCCCTCACCGCCGGACTCATCTACTACAAGGTCCAAGTGCTGGGTTACACCATGACGCGCCTCCAGCCCGAAAAGGGCTATTTCGTCCGGCTGATCATGGACGTGGAGGCCCACGGGCAGGACGTGAGCGTCAAGGTGCGCCTCCCGATTCAAAGCGAGCGGCAACGGATCCGGCGTGAGGAACAACGGGCCGAGGCCTTCCATTACGCCATCACCAGCCAACGCGAGGGTCGGTGGACGGCGGAGACGCTCAACGGGAGTCACCGGATCGTGTACAGCTTCTTTGCCCAGACCGAGGCCCGCAAGTACCCCCTGCCGGAGGGTGTGCCCATTGCGACGAACGTGGCCTCCGAGTTTCAACGCTACCTGCAGCCCACCGAACGCATTCAGTCGGACCATCCGGAGATCGTCGCCAAGGCCCGGGAACTGATGCCACCCGGGATCACGCTCAAGGAGGCGATTCAAAACACCTACAACTACGTGCGCACCGGGTTGAAGTACCTGGCGGTTCGCGGCCCCACCGACGCCCTCAGTGCCAACCGGCTGGGCGAGGCTTCCTGCAACGGCAAGAACCGTCTGATGGTGGCCCTGTTCCGGGCCCGCGGCATCCCCGCCCGGATGGCCAAGGGCCTGATTCTGCGCAACACCCGCAAACGGACGACGCACGCCTGGACCGAAGTGCTGGTCGGGGATACATGGGTGCCCCTTTGCCCGGTCAACGGCTACTTCGCCGAGATCCCGGAGCATTACCTCGAGCTGGCCAAGGGCGACCAGCCCGCCTTCGTTCACTCCAAGCACATTGGGTTCGACTGGGAGTGGGTGATCCAGCCCCAGGTCAGCCAGATCGGCCAGGCCGTCCAGACCAGCGTCAGCAACCCCCTGAACATCCTCAGCTACTGGACCAGCCTGAAGGAGTTCCACATCTCGCTGAACCTGATCATGATCATCCTGATGGTGCCCATCGCCGCCACCGTGGTGAGTTTCATCCGCAACGTGGTCGGTCTGGTCCCCTTCGGCACCTTCATGCCGGCGTTGGTCGCGGTTTCCTTCCAGGAAACCGGCTTCTGGCTCGGCTCGATTCTGTTTTTCTGCGTGGTGCTGGTCTCCAGCGCGGTCAACTTCTCCCTGATCCGACTCCGGCTCCTCCACATCCCGCGGCTGACCATCGTGTTGACCTTCGTGGTCATGAGCATGTTCGCCGTCTCGATCGCCGGGGTGAAGTCGGGCCTCTCGGCCTCCGCCGGTGTCAGTTTGTTCCCCATGGCGATCCTGACCCTGACCAGCGAACGCTTTACCATGACCACGCTCGAGGATTCGTGGATCGAAGCCATCCGACGGGTGGTGGTGACGTACGTCGTCAGTGCGGCGTGTTATTACGTCATCGGGATGGACCAGGTGAGGTTGGTGGTGGCGGCCTTTCCGGAACTGCTGCTGGCGAACATCGCGATCAACTTGGTCCTCGGCTCCTGGACCGGCATGCGGTGGACCGAGTACTGGCGCTTCCGGTCGGCCGTGCGCGCCCATGCCGCCCCCAGCGGGGCTTGCTGAGAAGGATGAAGGGCGTCATCGGCATGAACTACCGCAACCGGCACCTGGTGGCTGCCTTGAACCACCGGCGCTGGATTGCCGTGGCCAACGACAAGGTCCTTTGCAAGGAACACCTCCTCCGCCATGGCATCGCCACCCCCCGCACCCTGGCGGTCATCCGCTACACCTCCGAATTCACCTCCGCCTACGATCGCCTTGTCCAGGAACAGACCGGTTTCGTCGTCAAACCCGCCCGGTCCGCCCGCGGCCGGGGCATCCTGCTGGCCTCGCGGGCGCTGCCCGACCGGGTTCTGCTTCAAGGCGACCAAGCCTGGCCCCGGCGCGAACTTGGCTTCCACATCATGCGGATCCTGCATGGGGAGTTTTCCTTCGGCATGCCCATTGACGCCGCCTTGATCGAAGAGCGAATCGATCCGGACCATTCGTGGGTGCTGGATGAGCTGCCGGGCGCGGTGGACCTGCGGGTGATCGTCAAGGAAGGCCGGGCCGTGATGGCCATGGCGCGACTTCCGACCCTCTTCTCTCAAGGCCGGGCCAATCTGCACGCCGGAGGCGTGGGCGTCGGAATCGACCTCCGCACCGCCAGGACCGTCGGGGGCATCTGGCGGGAACGGCCCATCAGCCATCACCCCGACACCGGCCAGGCGCTGGCCGGCCGGCCGGTGGCCGATCTGGACCGTTGTCTGGACCTCGCCGAAAAGTGCTATCAAGCGGTGCCGTTGGGGTACATGGGGGTGGACATTCTCCGCGACGTCCGCCGTGGCCCCATGGTGATCGAGGTCAACGCCCGCCCCGGTCTTGCCATTCAAAGCGCCAACCAGCGCGGCCTGCTCGACTTTCTGGCTGCCAATCCGGATTCCCATCATGAGCATCGATCCGAACAAACCCCATCTGCGCCGGCTGGCCATGGGCCTCCTTCTGCTGGGGGCCGCCGTCCTCGGCCTCTGGTTGTGGACGCACCCGCGGGCCGGGAGCCGGGCTGACGTTCCCGCCGGCGAGTTCGAGGCCGAGGCGGCCTCCGAACGACCCGAAATCCGCGCCGCCATGGACGCCGGCCGCTATGACGAAGCCGCCGCCGCCCTGCGTGCCCTGCTGCAGGAGAATCCCCGGGATCCTGAAATCCCCAACGACCTGGGGGTGTGTCTCCTGCGTCAGGAGGATCTGACCGGCGCACGGGAGGCCTTCCAGGAGGCGGTCCGTCGCGATCCGAAGTACTTCAAAGGCTGGTACAACCTCGGGCTGGTGCTGGCGCGGCTGGAGCAGTTCGAAGAGGCCATCCGGGCTTACCGGCGGGCCCTCGAGGCCAATCCCAACCATTATGAATCGCTCTACAATCTGGGCGTTTTGTTGTTGCAACTGGACCGGCTGGACGAAGCCCGCGAAAGCTTCCAGACCCTGGTTTCCAAGACCCGCGCCGCGCGGTTCCATCGCGCCCATTACAACCTCGGCATCATCGCCATGCGACAGGGGGATCCGCGTTCCGCCATCAAGCATTTTCGCGAAAGCATCCTGCTCAACCAGCAGCACGCCCCCTCCCACCTGAACCTCGCCACGGCCTATCTGGAGGTGGGCGAAGCGGAGCGGGCGCTGGAAATCCTGCGCAAGGCGCGGGCCCTGGATCCCCGGAACTACCGGTTTCCTTGGAACATGGCGCTGGCCGAGCAACGGCTGGGCAACCCCACGGCCGCCGCCCGCCATTATGAGGAAGTGCTGGCCCTGAACCCCTCCCACGCCCCGGCCTGTTTGAACCTGGGCACGCTCTGGATGCGCTTGGGAGAGCTGGACAAGGCCGAAACGATCTTGCGCCGCGGCGCGGAACTGGCCCCGAACGATTACCGGTTTGTCTGGAACCTGGCCCTGCTGGCCGAACGCGCCCGGGGCGAGAAAGCCGCCATTCCCCTTTACCAAAAAACGCTGGAGCTGAATCCCACCTACGCCCCGGCCTGCCTCAACCTGGGCCAGAGCTATCTGGCCACCGGCCAGATCGAGCAGGCCATCCAAATCCTCCAGCGCGGCGCGGCGCTCGACCCCAAGGACCACCGGCTCACATGGAATCTGGGCCTGGCCCTGCTGGAGCGCGACGGTCGCGACGCGGCGGAACCGTGGTTCAAGAAAACCGTCCAGCTCAAACCCGACTACGCACCGGCCCACTACAATCTCGGCCTGGCCGCCTGGCACCGGGACGATTACGCGGCCGCCCGGCGGGCGTTCGAGAAAGTCGTCGAGCTGGACCCCACCCATGCCCAGGGGTGGTACATGCTGGGCAAGGTCCACAGCGCCGAGGGCCGCGTCGACGAGGCCATCGCCGCCTACCGCAAGGCCTACGAACTGAACCCCGCCTACGTCGAAGCCGGATTCAACCTCGCCGTGAACCTGGCGGAAACCGGTCGCGAGGAGGAAGCCATGGCGATCTACCGCCGGCTTGGCCGTCTCAACCCGCCCCACGCCGAGTCCCTCAACAACTTGGGAATCCTGCAGTTGCGCCGGGGCGAAGAGGAGGCCGCCCGCCGCTCGTTCGAACAGGCCGTCGCCGCCCGACCGGACTATCCGGCCGCCCAGTACAATCTCGGTTTGGTGGATCTGAAGCTGGGTCGCTTGCAGGAAGCCATCGCCGCCTTCGAGCGGGTGGTGGCCCTGGAACCCGGCCACTTCGCCGCCTGGAAGAACCTGGGCATCGCCCATGCCCGCAACGACGACTACGCCAAAGCCGCCGAAGCCATGCGCCGCGCGGTGAAGCTGGATCCGAAGGACGGGGCGGCCGTCGCCTATCTGGGCCGCTATCTGGAGAAACTCGGGCGTGAGGACGAGATCTCTGCCCTTTATGAACGGGCCTTGCAGGCCGGGGCCCGGCATCCGGCATTGTTCTTCCACCTGGCGCGCCGGGCCAGCAAGGCCCGGGACTATGCCACCGCGGCGAAATACTACGCCGAGGCGGCCGCCATGGAGCCGGACCCGAAGACCTACTACAACCTCGGGTTGAACCTGCGGCGTCAGGAACGCTTTGCCGAGGCCGCCGAAGCCTATCGCAAGGCCGTGGCCCTGGATCCCCGTTACGCCAAGGCGTGGCTGAATCTCGGTTACTGTGAGTTGTACCAGTCCCACTGGCAGCAGGCGGAAGCCGCCTTCCGAAAGGCGCTCGAGATCGATCCCGACTACGACAACGCCAAAGACGCACTGAAGGACCTCGAGCAAGCCCGGGCCAAGGCGGTTGCCGGCGGCTGACCGCCCCCGCCCCGATTCCCGATGGCACCCCTTTTCCCATGAAATCCATGCCCACTCCCACCCTGACCTTCCCCGGTGTTCACCAGCAGCCACGGCGTGGTCTGTTGTGCGCCGCTGTTCTCGGCCTGGCCGGCCTTGTGCCCTTGTCCGGCGCCGAAGCGGATTCCTCTCCCGTGGGCCCTCCGCTGCCTGCGCCCGTGGTGGACCTGTTCATCCCACCCACACGGCCCAGCCAACCCTACGCGGCCACTGCCACCGCCGTTTTTCACCAAACTGAGGCCGGGGGAGCCTGGCACCAAATCTATCGCCCCCCCCTGCAAGCACAACGCGTCGCCGGGCTGGCCGGTTATGCCAGGTCATCGAAGGTGCTTTACGTGGCCCACGGCGCCGGCGTCGCCCGAACCCGGGATGCAGGCGGCAGTTGGGAGGAATTGCTGCCATTGGGGCTCGGCGCGGACAGTGGGTCGTTCGTGGCCCTCACGGTCAATCCCACCAACCGGTACGAGGCTGTGCTGGCCCATGAACATGCTCTGTGGCGGGTCGCCGGGCCCGGCGGGATGTTCGAGCCGCTCGAACTGCAGGAACAAACCGGGACCATCCGGGCCGCGGCATACGCCGGAGTCGCTCCCGCCCGCCTGCTGGTCGTCGGCGCCAAGGGTGTGTTTCTGGAAACCGATCGCGGCCACTGGCAACAACTGGAACTGGACCTCGGCGGGCCCCGGCATGCCGTGGTGGCTCCCAACGCTCCGCTTTATCTGGTCCGCGGGCTCTCCCGCCTCTGGGTGGGCGACTTCAGCCGACCCGGCTACGGCCAGCTTCTCGACGTGGCTCTTCCGGCGGACGTCAGCGGAGTGGCCATCGACTGCGCCGCTCAGGGATTCCTTTGGTACAGTGTTTCAAACCGCCTGTGGCAGGTGGACCTGACTACGCCTTCCGCCCCTCCGCAGGTTCTCCGCACCAGCAGCGCCACGCCGACCTTGCTGCGCGCCCATCCCCGGGAAGCCGCGGTCGTCCTCTGGGCGGAAGGACCCCAGGTTTTCCAGACGCAGGCGCCCCTGGCGGCACCGGAAGGCGCCAGCCGGCTGCCCTTGAACCCAAACGTCTTCCAACCGGTTCCCATGCACACCCTGCAGCTTCAAACCCCGGTCTCCGCCGGCGCCGCTCCTTCGCTCTCGCAGGTGCTCGATGAGGTCCTGGCCGCCGAACCGCCGCTCCAACAAGTGACCCGGGCGGCCTTGGAGCAGGCCCGGTTGGACCCCGACCGCGTCTTGGCCTGGCAACGCGACGCCCGGAAAAGCCACTGGCTGCCGCAGGTGCGTCTGGGAGGCGGTTTCCGGGAATACTCGCTGGACCAGAACATGATCGTGGACGGCGTGGACCGCTACGGCATCCCCACGCACGACGATCTGCGGCTCAACGACACGACCCGGCCCTTCGGCTATCTGGGAGTCACCCTGGTGTGGGATTTGGACCGGCTCCGCTACGATCCGGAACAGGTGGACATCACCCGGGAGGCCCGCTACCAAGCCAAGTACCGGACCGACCTGCTCAGCCAGGTCAGCCAGCTCTACTATGCGCGCATCGACACCTTGGTGAAGTTGCGCGCCCACGCCGGCAGTTTGAACGAAACCGACGCCGTGGCCCTCCGTCTGAAGCTGCGGGAGACCACCGAGCTCCTCAATGCCCTCTGTGGTCGGCCGTTGCTGGCGCCCGACCCGACCGGCCAAACCACCGGGGCACCGCCTTCCCGGCCTTGAACGGACCAACCGACCGACCCGCCCCGACCATGACTCCAGCAAAGCCCATGGCCGGAGGCCACGGCCGGTCCGCGATGCGCCTGCGGCTCGCCGCCGGAACTCACGCCAGGCGACCGGCGCCTCCTTCGTGCGGGCTGTCGGGCCAGACGGGGCCGAAGCCGGGTCCGGCGGCCACCGCGTCTTGGTAGCGTTTGAAGAGGCTGTGGGCCTGCAGGGCCCGCTTCTGCAACCGCTCGACGTCCTCCTGCGAGATCGGTTGGAACCGCTTGGCGGCGGCGATCGTTTTCTCGAACAGGTCAAACCAGGCCGAGGAAAAGCCGACGACCACACCCCGCTGGGACAGGGCGAAATGCAACGCCCGCGCGAGGTCCTCCGGCTCCTCCTCGCAGCGGTACCACCATTGGCGGGTCCGCTTCATGCCCGGAGGCCACGCGCCGGCGGAAATGGCCTTGATCGCCAGGACCGCGGCGCCTTTCTGTTGCGCCTTCTCGAGGACCTCCTTGCCAAAGCCAAAGGTGAACAGTTCCACGTAGTTGATCGGGAACATCACCGTGTCGAAGTCGAACCGCTCCAGCGCCATCAGGGCGGCCTTGGTGGTGTGGGCGGAGAAGCCGATGAACCGCACCTTCCCCTCCTCCCGGGCCTTGAGAATGGTCTCCATCGCGCCTCCCGGCCCCAGCGCCTGCTCGACCTCTTCCGGGAACTGTAGATGGTGGAGCTGGTAGAGATCGAAATGGTCCGTCTTGTGGCGTTTGAGGGACCGCTCGAGTTCCTCCCGGCAGCCTTGGGCGTCGCGGCGCTTGGTCTTGCAGGCCAGGAACAGTTCGTCCCGGTTCAGGCCCTGCAACGCCACGCCCATCCGCTCCTCGCAGACCCCGTTGCCGTACGCGGGGGCGTTGTCGATGTAGTTGACCCCGGCTTCAATGGCCTGCCGGAGGGCGCGGTTGCAGGTCTCCTGCGGGTCGCGGGTCATCGAAAGGCCCGGAAAACCGACGATCGAGACGGTGGCGCCGGTGCGGCCCAGCTTGCGCAGCGGCATGCCGTTGCGCTCGCCGACGATTGGCACGGTGGATTCGCGGGCCCAAGCACAGGTCACGCCCAAGGCATAACCGCCGGCCATCCCGCCGATGACTTTGATGAAGGAACGTCGTTTCATGGTCCTGCTGGCTTGAGGTTGAACTTGGTCTCCCGGCCGCCGCTCGCAGCGAGGGGATCGACCGCAGTGTGGCCTTTCCGTACGGAGCCTGCAAGCCGCCGACATCTCGCCACGCCGGCCACGGGTCATCGGGCAACGACGCCTGACAGCCCGCCCGAACCAAGGCAGACCACCGGCGGCCGGTCACCAATTCGCCGCCGAGGCGGTGGCGGTCCGCCTATTCGCCCAAGACCCGGTAAAACGCCGTCGGTCCGGTGGCATCGGGGTCGGTGAGCGTGGTTTCCGGCCCGTCGGCCGTCGCCCGGTCCACTTCGACCCATTCGCCCACCCCAAGGGCGGTCTTCTTCAACAAGACGTACGTGTGGCCGGGCACACTCTGGACCACCACGTAACCCTGGCCCGGACCGCTGAAGCCGCCCCCCAGGATTGCGAACGGTTCGAGGGGCGGCAGGGCCCCGCCCGCATCGGCCACCACGAGGTAGAATCCGGCCACACCGGGGTCGCGCGGATCGGCCAACGTCAGCTCCGCGCCACCGGCCCGGGCGGAGGCGATTTCAGTCCACTCCCCGCCCTCCGGCGACAAATACAGCAGGCGATAGCGAACCCCGGCCACGGACTCGATGGTCACGAAGAACCGGCCGTCGGCGTCGAACCCTTGGGCGATGATCGAGAACGGCGGAACCACCACGCCCTGCCCCAGACCGTGTTTGTCGGCCAGTTCGGCGCGGATGGTGTCGAGTTCGGCATCCACCAGCGCCTCGTCGTAGAAGCGCACTTCGGCCAAGTCGGCGGCCACCCGCGCCCCGCCTCCGGACAGATCCCCGAACACCATGGCGACCGCCGCGCGGGGCAGCCGACTCACCCCGTCGGTGACCCAAACCGGTTCCGCGTCGTCCACCTGCAGCCGCAGGCCGTCCGGTCCCCAAGTTTGGATGACCAGGTGGAATTGCTCGTCCACCAGCGAATCGCCGCCGGAATAGACGGTCTGATCCGGCGCGCCGACGCCGAAACCAA
>RFJD01000032.1 GCA_003695015.1 Verrucomicrobiota bacterium
CGCCTCGACCTCCTGGATGGTCAGGACCCGGCGCCAGATGCCGACGTCGTCCACGCTCAGGTCGGTGAACCAGGCGCCGTAACTTCCGGTGCCGTCCTGGCCGATGTTGGTGGCGAAGCCGGCGGGGGTGTCCAGGTTGTTGGCGCTGGCGGCAATGGACCGGCTGTCCACGATCTGCCCATCGATGTAGGTGGTGGCGGCGCCGTTGCGGTCGAAGGTCACCACGATGTGATGCCAGGCGTCATCCCCGAGCGTTCCCGGAGGGCCGTCGTAGTCCTTGCGGCCGCCTGGAGGGCCGCCCAAGTTCCACTGGAAGTGGGCATCCCCGTCGGTGGCCACCACATAGCCTTGGTTGCTGCCGCTGTTCCAATCCTTGTTGCTGATGAAGGCGGGATCGCTGCTCCATTCCACCGGCTTGACCCACATCGAGATCGAGAAGTCGGTGTCGGTGCCGAAATCCAGTTCCGGCGGGGCGCCGAGGGAGACGTAGTCGCCCACCGCGCCGAGGTGAACCGCCTGGCCGATCTGGCCCGGTTGGAAGGCGGGCGCCCCCATGGGAGCACCGTCGATGCCGTGGCCGCTGGCGTCGGCGTAACTGCCGTCGAAGGGCAAATGGACCACCAAGTCCTGGTCGATGGGACCCTCGAAGACCTCGATGACCGCCACGGCGCTTTGGACCTCGCCCAGTTCGTTGCTGACCTTGACGGCGTAACGGCCGGCATCGGCCGCAGTGACGCCGGCCAGCACCAAGGTGGGTTCGGTGGCCCCGGCGAGGGGAGCGTCGTCCTTCAGCCACTGGTACGCGAGCGGCTCGGTGCCGGTGGCGACGACCTCGAGCGTGACGGTGCTGCCGGCCGAGACCAGAGCCGATTGCGGGTGTTGGAGGATCTCGGGCGGTTTGCGGCTGATGCTGTAGAGACCGACGTTGTCGATGCCCCAGTACCAACTGGCCGTGCCGGTGTAAATGAATCGCAGGCGCACCCGGGACTGGTTGTCCGCCTGTTCGAGGCGGACGACCTCGACGCGCTTCGACTCGTAGGGATCGTCATTGACGCGGGCGCTGATGAAGGGTGCCAGGTCCTGGGTGATCGGGGCGCCGATGAACGCGCCATAAGCCTCGCCCTTGGCCTGGTCCCCCCGGGCGGTTTGCATGGTGGCGACGGCGTCGATGTTGCCCTCGGCGTCCGTGATAATGTCCGGTCCGTCCAACAGGTAGAGGGCCGGCAGCCAGGTGTTGCCGCCGTCGATCGAGTATTCGAGCGCGCCCATGCTGTCCTGGTTTTGCTCGTAGGAGCTGTAAAAGGCCACATGGATGTCGCTGTGCCCGGTGAGATCGAAATCCGGCGAGGTGAGGTACTGGACTTGGCTGCCACCGCGGTGGTCGGACTCCGCGTAAGCGAGGTTCCCCGAAACGAGGCTCTCGAGGGGTTCGCCGTTGACGACGACCGGGTTGAACAGCAGCCGCCGCTCACCAAAGACGTTCAGCAGGCGGTCGCGGCTGATGACCGTCCAGTTCATGTAGGTGTCGGAGTTGGGATCGTCCAAGTCCTCGAGACCGGTGAGGGAGTCGGTCTGGTTCTCGACGGTCCAACCCGGCGGCAGTTCGCCCTCGGGGACCTCGTCGAAGGTTTCGAGCACGATGGGCTCCGGCAGGACCACGAGGTTGTACACGCCCACGGTGAAGCTCCAGGAGTCGCTCTGGGCGCCGTTGAGACTGTCGGTGTATTCGAGCCGGACGGTGTGCTGGCTTTCCGGCGCAAACAGATCGGACGGACGGTAGCTGACCCGGATGAGCCCCTGGTCGGTGGCGACGGTGGGGGTGACTTCCTGGTCGTCGAGGAACAACGCCACCGAAGCCGGATCGATGGTGGTCGAGCCGGGGTCGATGACCGCCTCGATCAATGGCTTGGGCGAGGCATTGGCGGCGTCGCGCGCCGGTTGCACCGAGGTCACGAAGGAAGGGATGGGCGGAATGGTCTGCGGCAAACCCTCGGCGGTCGGGCCGCCCAAGGCGCGGATTTGGCCGGCGGTGAGGGGCTCATCCCACAGTTGGATGCTGTTGACGAACCCGGGGGCGGTGTCGCCGTCGTTGTCGGCAAACAGGTCCGCGCTGAAGGCCGGGGTCAACGCCCAGCGACCGTCGGTTCCCCCGGCAGCTTGGACGCCGACTTCCACCCCGTCGATGTACTTGCGGATCACGTTGGCCGGACCCTGGTCGATGACGAAGGCGATCCGGTGCCACGTGTCGGGCAGCACCTGACCGCTGTAGTTGCCGCTGATGCCGATGCCGTTGCCGGGGTTGACGAACAACTCACCGTCCGGATTGATCAGCCCGAGGTCCGTGTCGATGATCGACCGCCACTTGCCGGAGGAGGAGGCGGGGAACATGATGTCGAGGATCAGGGTCCATTGGTTGACCAAGGCCCCCCCGCCGTTGGGGCTGACGGGGGTCGGAATGCTGTAGCCCATGCCGGGGTCGGTGGCCGGGAAGCCCATGACCTTGGCCGGTTGGCCGTTGATGTCGGGGATTCCCAGCGCCGTGGTGGTGCCGAAGACGGTTTGCGCCTGGGTGTCGCCCCCGGTGCTCAGGTAGGTCATGTCACCGCCCACCGTGGCCCGGAGGTCGCCCTGCTCGAAGTCCCACTGGCCCACCAAGCCCGCCCGGGCGGGCAGGAGAGCGGCGGCCAGCAAGCCGCCGACCACCGCGGTCCACACCGAAAGGCGTCGTTTCGCTGCCGTTTTCATGCTGCTGATAGGGTGTTTGTTGTCTGGCTGTGTCGCTGCCTCGCCCGGAAGGTTTCCGGCCCCCAGGCCGGGCTCCGGGCGGAAAGGGTTGGCGGGGCGGAGCTCATGGTTGATCGAGGGGGCGTTCGCCGGTGTACCAGCGATAGTCCACTCCGCGATCGAAGGAGGTGAAGCGGATGCCCGAAACGTGGCCACCGACCCAGAGGGTGTTGCAGACCTTGTTGTGCCGGTACCATTCCCACTCGAACTGCACCCCGGGATAGAGGGTCGGCAGGCTGCCATACCGCCATTGGGTCAGGATTTCCGAACGCCCCGGGAAGAGGCCCAGACTGTCGTCGGGGCCCTCCATCCGCTGCTCGGCCGAATCCTGGGCGAAGACCGTCGTCTGCGGGCTGGGGATGCCGGTGATCTTGCGCGGCCCGGGCATCTTGCTGGTGGGGTCGTTGGGCAGGGGCGGCTGGGTCAGGTAGGAGTTGATGCCGTAGGTCGAGTTGAGCCAAAACTCGGCGGGGAACCGTTTGCCCTCTTCCCGCCATTGGTCCACCACCCGGGCGCTCGGACACCGGTAGATCTGGGGCGTGCCGCCGAAATAGTCCAAGTAGGCCCGACCCCAGTAGGCCAGCGGATCGTTCGGGTCCAGGAGCGTTTTGACCCGTGGATTCAACGTCCACTGGCCGTGGTTGGGGATGCTGCCGTCGGGCCGGTGGTGGATGGAATCCTGGAAATCGTCGGCGTACATCGTGGTGCCCAAGCCGATCTGCTTGAGGTTGCTCATGCAGGTGGCCTGACGGCCCTTCTCCTTGGCCTTGGAGAGTGCCGGTAACAACATGCCGGCCAGAATCGCGATGATGGCGATCACCACGAGCAACTCGATGAGAGTGAAACCCCGGGACTGAAGGCGCGACCGCAGGAACCGCGTCTTGCCCGCACGGTGGATGCACGGGAGGTTTTTCATGGAACTGTGGCTTGACTTCGGGACACAGATTAGCACCGCCGGTCAACCCGTCAAGGCTCTGTTGATCAGACCGCGGCTCGTCGATGAACCGGGGGCCACCGGTCACGTTACCACGGCCACCGCCCGGACCGAGCCGGCTGC
>RFJD01000199.1 GCA_003695015.1 Verrucomicrobiota bacterium
CATGGGCGTGCAGGCCGCATCGAACACACTGGTTAGCCTTGGCCTCACCGACGTGAAACCGGCGGTGCTGCCCGTGTTGTTCGATCGGCTGGCCGACCAGGTCGTCGCCCTCGACGCAGAAGGTCGGATTCTCTATGCCAACCCGAGCTGGTATGCCGCCTTGGGGCTGACCGCGACGCAAGGCCGGTCGCTGGCGGTGTGGGAGGTGTTGCCGCCCGCGCAAGTGTGCCGATGGAAACGGTGGCTGGAGGCGCCGTCGGTCCTGAGTCCGCAGGCCTTGGTGCGGGTGGTGTGGCTGGGCGCCGAGGGTCAGGCCGTCCCGGCCGAGGGAAGTTTCGCGGTGACGGGCGAGGAGGAGAAGGGCATCCGGTTGCTGGGGGTGTTTCATGACATCAGCCGGTGGCTGCGCCTGCAGGAGGCGTTGCGCGAAAACCGGGCAATGCATCACCTGCTGTCGGCCCACGTGCCGGTGGGGGTTTTCCAGACCGACTTGGAGGGGCGGTTGTTGCGGACCAACGCCCTGTGGCGGCGGATGGCCGGATTGGAGCATGTGCCCGAGCCGCGCGGGGTGTGGTGGCAGATGGTGGCCACCCAGGACCGGCCCCGGGTGCTGGGCGGCTGGCAGAGTTTCCTGCGGCACGGGCATGAGTTCATTTGCGAGTTCGAGGTGAACACCGGCACGCGCGGTCCCCGCCGGTACGCCCGGGTTCGGATGGTGCAGGTTCCCGACGAGCTGGGAGCGGGGATGGGCTGCGTGGGGGTGGCGGAGGACATCACCGAGCAGCGGCGGTTGGAGCAAGAGCGGCTGCAAATGGAGGCCCAGTTGCGGCAGCAGCAGCGGCTGGACTCGATCGGAACCCTCGCCAGCGGGGTGGCTCACGAGGTCAACAACCCCATCAGCGGGATCATGAACTACGCGGAGATCATCCGGGACGAAGCGCCCCGGACCTCCCGGATTCGCACCTTCGCCGACGAGATCCTCCACGAGTCGGGCCGGGTGGCCAAGATCGTGCGGAACTTGTTGACCTTTGCCCGGCAGGAAAAGCAGGACGAGCATGTGCCGGTGCCGCTGAACGAGGTGGTCGAGGGGACGCTTTCGTTGATCCGCACCCTCATCCGGCACGACCGGGTGCGGCTGGAGGTGGATTTGCCGCCGGATTTGCCGGTGGTCAGCGGCCGCTCGCAGCAGTTGCAACAGGTGTTGATGAACCTGCTGCTGAACGGTCGCGACGCTCTCAACGAAAAGTACCCCGGGCATCACCCGGACAAGTTGTTGCGGCTTACGGCGGCCCGGTTCGAACGGCAGGGACAACCGTGGGTGCGCCTGACGGTCGAGGATCACGGTCCCGGGATCCCGCCCGAGGTCCAGGAACGGATGTTCGAGCCGTTCTTCACGACCAAGTCCCGGCACAAGGGCACGGGGCTGGGTCTGGCCATCACCCTGGGCATCGTCCAGGAGCACCTGGGGCAACTGAGGGTCGAAACCGAGCCGGGGCAATGGACCCGTTTTCACATCGAGCTGCCGGTGGCGGAGGAGTTCGATCGGCTCCTGCGGGAGGAGGCGGCCGCGGAGGGGGAGGCTGGCGCGGAGCCTTCGACCCAGTCGGCCTGAGCGGCTCTTTCTTCCCGGCCCGACACCCGGCGGGGCTCCTTTCTGGCACGCCTTTCTTTTTTCCTGCGTGAGAGCATGGGCCCGGTTCGTTGTCAGACGTTTCCGGGCCGCGTAGGCTCGGGGCATGTCGGGACGAGTTTGGCGGTCGCAGCGTCCGGGCGGTTCCGGGGTCCGTCCGGCCGGCCGTGCGTCGGGGGGCGGAGCCGACGGACCGTCGCCGGCCTTGTATCGCGTCATGCTCTGGCTTGCCAGCGTGGTGGTGGCCGGGACCGGGGCCGTGCTGCGGGTGCAGGCGGAACTGGCGATCCATTGGTGGGAATGGGGCGACCGATTGTTGGCGGTCGGGGCGATGATCTGGCTGGCGGGATGGTTGCGGCCGTCGGCGGCCTGGCGGCGATGGGTGGCCGGGTTGGCGCTGGCGTTGGCGGTGTTCCTGGGCGGATTGCTTCTCGCGGAGGCCGCCTTCCGGCTGGCGAACTTCGACTTCGATCGCAAACGGGCGGCCCGCGAGAAGTTGGCGCCCTTCTACCGGCGTCCTTGCGTGCGAACCGGGGAGGTGTTTTGGCGCCGTGAAGGCCCGCTGGAGTGGCGGGGCCGGCCGATGACCCAGACGGCGAAGGCGCTCGGCCTGGTTTTGCCGGAGCCCCTCGACGAGCCGGAGCGGACCGTCCGCTACGACGCCGAAGGCTTCCGGAATGAACCTCCCTTGAAGGACTGGGAGGTGGCGGTGGCGGGCGATTCCTTCGTGGAACTGGGCCATCTGCCCTGCGAGGAGCTGTGGACGACGTTGCTGGCACGGCGCCTGGGGTGCCGGGTGCGGAACCTGGGGGTCAGCAACACCGGCCAGCTCAGCCATCTGCATTATCTGCGGGCGTATGGGTTGGCACCCTCGACGCGCCGGGTCGCGGTGGTGTTCTACGAGGGCAACGACTGGACCGATCTGCGGGCGGAGTGGGAGGTCTGGGAACGGTTTCGCGAGACGGGGCGTCGGCCGGTCTCCCGCCTGAAGCCGCAAGACTCCTTGTTGCGGGCGTTGGGGCGGTGGCTGTGGCAGGGGGCGGAGGCGCCGCGCCCGCCGCGGGCGCTCGTACCCGATGCCTTCCTGCTTGTCGGGGGCCAACGGCTCCCGGTGAGCCTGGAACCTTGTCCGCCGGCATGGGACGAACTGCCTCCGGCGACGCGGGAGGCGTTGGGGTTTTTCCTGCGTGAATACGGCGCCTGGGTGCGGGCGCACGGCTTGGAGGGGTGGCTGTTGTACGCGCCGGTCAAGAACCGGGTTTGGGCGGGCAGCCTCGAGCCGGCCGGGGGGCCCCGCCGGAGCGAGGTGGATTGCGGCGGGGCGGGCTCCGCGGCGGAATTGGTCGAGCTGGCGGAAGCGGCCGGGTTGCGGTTCCTGGACCTGACGCCGGCATTGCGGGAAGCGTGGCGGCGGGAGGGGGCGCGGCTGTACAACCGGCTGTGGGACACGCATTGGACGGCGGAAGGCTGCCGGGTGGTGGCGGACGCGGTGGCGGCCACGTGGGGCGGTGGCGGCGGGAGCGGCGCAGCTTGGCGCCGCAGGCAATGATCTTGACCCTCGCGCGGGGGGCTCCGTAGTGTGGCGTCGTGCCGGGCACGTTACATGTTTGCGAACCTTAAAAGCCTGTTCTCCAACGACATTGGCATCGACCTGGGCACCGCCAACTCGCTGGTCTATGTGCGTGATCAGGGGATTGTGCTCCGCGAACCGTCGGTGGTGGCGGTCCAGGCCGGGACCAACACCGTGTTGGCGGTGGGAGAAGAGGCCAAGCGGATGCTGGGCAAGACGCCGGGCACCATCATGGCCATCCGGCCGATGAAGGACGGCGTGATCGCGGATTTTGACGTGACCGGCGCGATGTTGAGGTACTTCATCCAGCGGGTGCACAAGCGGAAGTTGATCCGCCCGCGCGTGGTGGTGGCCGTGCCCTCGGGCATCACCGGCGTGGAGAAGCGGGCGGTGAAGGATTCCGTGACGCATGCCGGCGCCCGCGAGGTCTATTTGATCGAGCAACCCATGGCCTCGGCCATCGGGGTGGGTCTGCCGGTGGATGAACCGGCGGGCAACATGATCGTGGACATCGGCGGCGGCACCTGCGAGATCGCCATCATCTCTCTGGCGGGCATCGTCTTCAGCCGGAGCCTCCGGGTCGGCGGGGACGAGTTCGACGAGACGATCGTGGCGCACATGAAACGAGCCCACAATTTGTTGATCGGCGAACGCACGGCCGAGGAAATCAAGATTCGCATCGGTTCGGCTTACCCCTTGGAGCAGGAGTTGCAGATGGACGTCAAGGGCCGGGACCTGAGCACCGGGTTGCCCAAGACGGTCACGATCCGCTCCGAGGAGATTCGCGAAGCCCTGAAGGAACCGCTTTCGAGCATTTTGGAGGCGATTCGCATCACTCTGGAACGTTGTCCCCCGGAACTGGCCTCGGATCTCGTGGACCGCGGCATCGTCATGGCCGGCGGGGGCGCCTTGTTGCGCGGGATCGACCGCTTGGTGGCCGAGGAAACCTATCTGCCGGTCCACATCGCGGACGACCCGCTGACGGCGGTGGCGGAGGGCACCGGCCGGGTGTTGCAGTCGTTGGATTTCCTCAAGCGGGTGGCCTCGGTCCACTAGCGCGGCAGGGCGGCCGCGCCGTGCGTTTGCCTGAGCGGAAACGAAGCAGGCAAACGAATGTTGTTGAAGCCGCAATGGCTCCTCCACGGGGCGGTGGCCCTGCTGGCGGTGGTGTTGATGAACCTGCCGCCGGCGGCCGCCTCCCGGGTTCGCCACACCGTGGCGGCCCTGTATGTGCCGCTGTTCGGCGCGGTGGAACTGGGCGGCCGCTTGGCTGCGCGCACCCGCGAAGTCCTCACCCCGCGTTCGCGCCTGCTGGCCCGCATCCGGGAGTTGGAAGAGGAGAACCGCACCCTCCGGGAGCGGCTGGCCCAGTACCAGGAGGCTTGGGAGGAGAACCGCCGGCTGCGCGAGCTGCTGGGCTGGCGGGAGGTGAGCCCGTGGCGGTTGGTGCCGGCCCGCATCGTGGCTCGCGACACCGCGGCGTGGTGGGACACGGTGTTCATCGACGCCGGCAGCCGGCAGGGATTGCGCCCCGATCTGCCGGTACTGGCGCAAGAGGGACTCATTGGCCGGCTGGGCGAGGTGGGCCCGGAATCCTCGGAAGTCATCCTGGTGGGGAGTCCCCGCTGCCGGGTGGCGGCGGTCGTGCGGGAGACGGGCGAAACCGGCGTCCTGACGACGCGATCGGCCGGGGTCTGGGATCACCGGCTGGTGGACCTGACCCATCTGGCCCCGCAAGCGGCCCTCCAGCCCGGCTACACGGTTTACAGCAGCGGACAGGGGGGGGTGTTCCCGGCCGGGTTGCCGGTGGGATCCATCGTCGATTGGCGGTCGGTGGCCTACGGGCTGTACACCGAGGCCCGGGTGCGGCTGTTTGCGGACTCCTCCCGCCTGCGGGAAGTGATGGTGGTGCTGCCATGAGTCCTCGCGCACGACAATGGGGTTGGGTGGCGCTGGCGCTGTTGGCGGTGTTCCTCACCGCGGTCTGGGGGGCGCCGCGTCGCTGGCTGGGCGCGCCGTTGGGGTTCCTGCCGGCGGTGTTGGTGGGGGCGGCGCTGGACATGCGAACCGAGGGTTGGCGCTGGGTGGCGGTGGCCGGCGGTCTGGCGGCGGACACGTTCTCCCTCAACCCGCTGGGGGCGAGCATCCTGCCATTGTACGTCACCGGCGCGTTCTTGCGGACTCGGCACGATCTTTGGCTGGGCGAACTGCCGTTTGCCCAAGCGGTGTTGGGGGCCGGCGCGGCCTGGGCGGTGGCGCTGCTGACCCTGCCGTTGGTGATGACTTTTGGCGAACCGCCCGTCCTGGGACTCCCCTTGGCGTGGCGGATCGGGGTTTTCGGCCTGTCGGCGGCCGCGCTCACCCCCGTGGTGTTCGCGTTGAACCGGCGGTTGGACCGCTGGCTGGCGCATCCCGAGCTGGACCTTTCAAGCTTCCGGACCGACCGCGAGATCGTCCGGACCCGGCGATGAGGCGATGATGGAAGGGTTCGAACACGTGCCGCGCGTTGACGCCCGCATCCGGGTGCTCCGCTGGGCGCTGGGAATCGCCTTGGGCATCCTGGCGACCGGCTTGTGGTACGTGCAAATCGTCTCCGGCGAGCGTTATGCCTCCCGGGCCCGCCAGCAAACCTACCGGACGGTGCGGGTGCCGGCGGTGCGGGGGCGGATCCTGGACCGGCACGGAGTCGTGCTGGCGGACAATCGTCCCTCGTTCCAGTTGGTCCTATACGTCGAGGAACTGCGCCCGCTGTATGACGAAGTGTATTCGCGGCTGCGCCGGGGCCGGCGGCTGGACGCGGCCGGCCGGGAGGTCTTGCGGCGCCAGGCGCGCTACTGGGTGGCCAGCAACGTGGTGCAGGAACTGTCCCGGGTGATCGAGATGCCGCTCTCGCTGGACGAACGCACCTTCCACCGGCATCACAACCAGTGGCCCTACCGGCCGCTGCCGTTGTTGGAGGATGCGCCCCGCGAGGCGGTGGCCCGGTTCCTCGAACAAGCGGCCTTTGTGCCGGGGGTGGACCTCGAGGTGCTGCCGCTGCGGCGCTATCCACATGGCTCGTTGGCGGCCCATGCGCTGGGGTACTTGACCCGGGACGACCAAGCCCGGGATCCGGACGAGGAGGCGTTCAACTACAGCCTGCCCACCTACCAGGGAGCGGTGGGCGTGGAACGCGGCTTCGACGAAGCGTTGCGCGGGCGGCCGGGGCTGAAGTCGATCGTGGTCAACAGTCTGTGCTACCGGGAGGCGGAGACGGTCTGGCGGAGCGCCACCCCGGGGGACCACGTGTACCTGACCTTGGACGCGCGGTTGCAGGCCGCGGTGGTGCGGGCTTTCGAACCCTTGGGGCCGTACGCCCGCGGGGCGGCGGTGGTGTTGGACGTCGAGAACGGCGACATCCTGGCGATGGCCTCGTTGCCGGCCTTCGATCCCAACGAATTCATGGGTCCCATCAGCGCCGAACGCTGGGAAAGCTGGATGAACAACCCGCTGTTTCGTCCGATGTTCAACCGCGCCACCCAGGGGGCCTATCCGCCCGGCTCGATCTTCAAGATCGTCACCGCCTTGGCCGCCTACGACAGTGGCGTGCTTCACCCCGGCAACCTGGATGCGGAACTCGACAACCCGGGTTACTACCAACTGGGCCGCCGCCGTATCGACGACACCGCCCCGCCCGGCCGCTATGATTTCCAGCGGGCCTTCCGCCGCTCCAGCAACACCTACTTCATTCACTACGGTCTGGAGGCCGGGTTGGAGGCCATCGTGCGGATGGGACGCCGGTTCTTCCTGGGCGAGCGGACGGGCCTGCCCACCTGGCAGGAAACCAAGGGCTACTTTCCGACGGTCGAGGACGCCCGGCGGCGTTGGGGCCGCGGCAACCTGGCCAACGTCTGCATCGGCCAGGAAATCACCATGACCCCCCTGCAGGCTGCGGTGCTCACGGCGGCGATCGCCAACGGCGGCCGGGTCGTGCGGCCCCGCTTGGTCGAGCGCGTCGAGCCCGCCGAGACGAACCTGGGACGGCGCACGCGCTGGTTTCCGTCCGAGACGCGCGGCGAGCTGGGGGTGGACCGGGAGTTCCTTCGCGTCATTCGGGAAGCCATGCTCTCGGACACGGAAGACCCGGAAGGCACGGCCTACAGGGCGTTCCACCAGCGGGACGGCACGCCCCGGCTGAAGCGCTTCCGGGTGGGGGGCAAAACCGGCACCGCCCAAGTCGAGCGGCGGGGGCGGGTGGTGGACCACATCACGTGGTTCGTGAGCTTCGGCCCGGCGGAGCAACCCCGCTACGCCGTGGTGGTGATGGTTGAAAGCGGCGCTTCCGGCGGCGGCACCTGCGCCCCGGTGGCGTGCCGGATTTACCAAGCTATCGAACAACTCGAGGCGGACGCCACCCCGCCCACTTTGGCGATGTCCCGATGAACCGGCCTGAACTCCAGCCTGTCGTGCGCCTGCGGGAACCCCGCGTGCACTGGCCGCTGTTGATCGGCGTGCTGGGCCTGATGGTGATGGGCGGGTTGTTCATCGCCAGCGCCGTGCTGGCGCGGCCGGGGGCGGACCAGTTGCCGTTCCACCGGACCGGTTGGTTCCGCCAGATCATCTGGTATGCCTTGGGGCTGGGTGTGGGAACGGTGGCGGTGTGGAAGGACTACCGCGTGTTGGCCCGCTGGGCCACGGTGCTGTACGGGCTGAGCCTCCTGCTGCTGGTGGCGGTGTTGATCCCGGGCATCGGCTCCACCCAGGGCTGGGGCGCCCGCCGGTGGATCGATCTGGGGCCGTTCCAGTTCCAACCCTCCGAGCTGGCGAAGCTGACCTTCATCCTCGCCATGGCCGATTTCCTGTCGCGCCCCAAGCCGGAGCTGCAACGGCCGGCCATTTTCTGGCGCGGACTGGCCATGGCGCTGGTGCCGTTCCTGCTGGTGCTCAAGGAGCCGGACCTCGGGTCCTCGCTCGTGTTTCTGCCGGTGGCCCTGGTGATGATGTTCGTCGCCGGCGTGCCCACGCGCTACCTGACCCGTTGGGTGGGCGCGGTGGCCGCGGTGGGGTTGATTCTGGTGGTGGACGTGTTGTGGCTGCCGGCGGAATGGCAGCCCATCAAACTCGAGCCCTACCAGAAACGCCGCCTGATGGTTTACTTCGGCCGGCCGGTCATCCCCCGGGACGCCACCGAACAGGAGCGGATCGCCGCCTTGCGGGCCTATCGCGACGCCGCGTACAGCGTCAACCAAGCCCTCATCTCCGTGGGGTCCGGCGGTTTGTGGGGGAAGGGGTGGCGCCAGGGGACCCAGAACGCGCTGGGCTATCTGCCCCGCGGGGTGGCGCACAACGATTTCATCTTCTCGGTCATCGCCGAGGAAAGCGGCTTTGTCGGCAGCATGATTGTGCTGGCCCTCTACGCCACGGTGCTGTTTTCCGGGCTGCACATCGCGGCCGGCGCGCGCGATCTCTTGGGCCGTTTGCTGGCCACGGGGATCGTCGCGTTCTTGTTCGTTCACGTCTTCATCAACATCGGCATGCATCTCCGGTTGGTGCCGGTGACCGGCATCCCGTTGCCGCTGCTCAGTTACGGTGGCACCTCCGTCTTGGTCACCCTCCTGGCCGCCGGACTGCTGCACAACGTTTACACCCATCGTCGAACCGACTGACCCATGAGTGGCATTTCCTCTTCCCGCAAACGCCGCGGACAACGCTTCCGTCCGAGCCGGCGACAAACGTTCAAACCGGGCCGCAGTCCGGGCGAGGTCCGCGGCGCGCTGATCTCGGCCCGTCCGGGCGAGGAACCCGTCTTCGCGCAGCCGCACGAGGCGGAGATCCTGCAGGCCGAAAACTTGGCGGCCGGCCTGCCGCCGGACGCTCCTTCCGAGAGCCCCGCCTCCAGTCCTGCCGGCGGGGACGGGCGCGGTGTCCAGGAACCCAAGGGCCGTGAGGCTGAAGCGTCGGCCGCCCCCGCCGCCCCGAAAGAAGTCGCCGCCGAAGCCGCCGCCTCGGGCGGTGGCGAGACGGCCCCCTCGGCCGGTTCCCTGGTCGAGGCCATCAAGGACACCGCCAAGAAGGTCATCCGCCGGGTCCGCAGCGTCGTCCAGGCACCCAAGACCAAGAAGGAAATCATCATCAACGCCGAGGCGCTCGAAACCCGGGTCGCCGTCCTCGAGGAGGGGCGGCTGGAGGACTTCACCATCGAACGGGTCCACGACGAGCGCCTGGTCGGCAGCATCTTCAAGGGCCGCGTGCGCAACCTCGAGGACGGCCTGAAGGCGGCCTTCGTGGACATCGGCTACGAGAAAAACGCCTTCCTGCACTACTGGGACATCATCCCGGCCGGGGTGGACAGCAGTGTCGAGGTGGTGGACCGCGGCGGACGTCGCCGCGAGCGGCCCCGCATCACCCACAAGGACATTCCCAAGCTCTACCCGCCCGGCAGCGAGATCATCGTGCAGGTCACCAAGGGCCCCATCGGCACCAAGGGGCCGCGCGTCACGACCAACATCGCCCTGCCCGGCCGGTTCCTGGTGCTGCTTCCCTATAGCGACCAGAGTGGCGTCTCCCGCAAGATCGAGGATCCCGAGGAACGCGCCCGGCTCAAGCGCATCGTCCGGAAGCTGACCCTGCCCGAGGGCATGGGGGTCATCATCCGCACCGCCGGCGAGGGCCAGCAGGCCCGCTACTTCGTGCGCGACCTGGCCATCTTGCTGGAGGAATGGCGGCAGATCGAAAAACGCATCCAGGAGCAAAAGGCCGGCACCTGCGTCTTCCAGGAGCCGGACCTGATCGAGCGCACCGTCCGGGACTTCCTCACGGAAGGCGTGGAGCGGATCGTGGTGGACGATTCGAAGCAGTACGAACGGATCCGCGAACTCATCCAGCGCATTTCCCGGCGCTCCGCCGGCAAGGTTCAGTACTACAGCGAGTCCCAGCCCATCTTCGACCGGTTCGGTGTCACCCGCCAGTTGCAGACCGCCTTTGCCCGCAAGGTCCACCTCAAGAGCGGCGGGTACATGGTCATCGACGAAACCGAGGCCATGGTGGCCATCGACGTCAACACCGGCCGCCACAAGGAGACCGAGGACCCGGCCAACACGATCCTCAAGGTCAACCTCGAGGCCGCGGACGAAATCTGCCGCCAACTGCGCCTGCGCAACGTCGGCGGCCTGATCGTGGTGGACTTCATCGACATGCGCTCGAACCGCGACCGGCAGGCGGTCTATCAGCGGATGCGGGCGAACCTCAAACGGGACAAGGCCAAGACCCATGTGCTGCCCATTTCCCAGCTCGGCCTCATGGAGATGACCCGCCAACGCCACACCGAGAGCGTCCAGGAGTCCATCTACGACGATTGCCCGTATTGCCAGGGCCGGGGCATGGTCAAGAGCCCCCTGACCATGAGCGTCGAAATCCAGCGCAAGCTCGCCGAAATCCTCAAGAAACGGCAGCGGGACGAATCCGACTTCCAGCTCCGCGTCATCGTCCACCCGAAGGTGCTGGAGCGGCTCCTGACCAAGGACGAGAAGTTCATCATCGAGCTGGAGAAGAAATACTTCGGCAAACTCACCTTCGAGGGCGACGCCTCGCTGCACGTCGAGCAGTTCAAGATCATCAACGCCCTGACCAACCAGGAAATCGCCACCGTCGGCGGCTGACCCGGCCTGCCGGACATCCCCCATTCCATGAAGGACTCCTCACCGACCACCACGGACAACGACCTCCGCGGCGCGGATCCGGACGCGTTTCTTTCCCGCCATCTCGGGCCCCGGCCCGGCGACATCCGGCTCATGCTCCGCTCCCTGGGGCTGGGCTCGCTGGATGAGTTGGTGGATCAGGCCATCCCCCCGGAGATTCGCCTCGGCCGCGAGTTGGCTCTGCCGGCGCCGCTCTCGGAGGCGGCGGCCCTCCGGCGCCTGCGCGAGCTGGCCGCCTTGAACCGCCCCTGCCGTTCCTTCCTCGGCATGGGCTATCATGACACCCACCTGCCCGGCGTCATCCGCCGCAACGTCCTCGAGAACCCCGGTTGGTACACCGCTTACACGCCCTACCAATCGGAAATCTCCCAAGGCCGGCTCGAGGCCATGCTCAACTTCCAGACCATGGTCTGCGACCTCACCGGCATGGCGATCGCCAACGCCTCGCTCCTCGATGAAGCAACCGCCGCCGCCGAAGCCATGATGATGTGCCGGCGGCTCAAGGCCCGCGAGAACCGGCATCGCTTCTGGATCGCCGCCGACGCCCACCCGCAGGTTATCGAGGTCGTCCAAACCCGGGCCCGGCCGCTGGGCATCGAGGTGATCGTGGCCATCCCCGAGGAGTTCGCCCCCGACGCCCAAACCTGTGGCGTTCTGCTGGCCTCGCCGGCCACCGATGGCCGTCTGCGCGACCTGTCCGCCTTGATCGAGCGGGCCCGCCAAGCCGGCGCCCTGGCGGTCGTGGACACCGATTTGCTGGCCTTGACCCTCTTGACGCCGCCGGGTGAGCAGGGGGCGGACATCGTGATCGGCAGCGCCCAGCGGTTCGGCGTCCCCATGTGGTACGGCGGGCCTCACGCGGCGTTCCTGGCCACGCGCGACGAGTTCAAACGCCAGATGCCCGGCCGTTTGGTGGGCGTGTCCCGCGATGCCCGCGGCCGACCGGCCCTCCGCCTGGCCCTCGGCACGCGCGAGCAGCACATTCGCCGCGACAAGGCCACCAGCAACATCTGCACCGCCCAGGCTTTGCTGGCGTGCATCGCCGCCTTTTACGCGGTGTGGCATGGCCCGGAAGGGTTGCAGGCCATCGCCCGGCGCGTGCACGGTCAGGCCGCGGCCCTGGCGGAGGCACTGCGCCAGTCGGGTTGGCAGGTCCGGGGGGAACCCTTTTTCGACACGATCCGCGTCGAGGCCGAGCCGGAGCGAATCGCGGCGGTGATCGAAAATGCCCGGAAGGACGGTTTGCTCCTGCGGCGACTGGATGAGGGGGCGTTGACCATCGCCTTGGACGAAACGACCGAGGCGGCGGATTTGGCGGCCTTGGTCCGGGTCTTCGGCGGGGAGGCGTCGGTCGCGGCGTTCGCGGGCGCCGGGGTCGGGGAGGGCGAACCGGATTGGCCCGAGCCGCTCCGGCGTCGATCCCCCTTCCTCACCGCGCCGGTCTTCCACCGGTACCGGTCCGAGACGGAGATGATGCGCTACCTCAAGCGCCTCGAGTCACGCGACCTGTCGCTGACGGCATCGATGATCCCCTTGGGCTCCTGCACCATGAAGCTCAATCCGGCCGCGGCCATGATGGCCATCGGCTGGGGCGAATGGACCGGGCTGCATCCCTTCGCCCCGCGCGAGTTTGCCGAAGGCTACCACCGCCTGTTCGAGGAACTCGGCGGTTGGCTGGCGGAAATCACCGGCCTGCCCGGTGTGAGTTTCCAGCCCAACGCCGGTTCCCAGGGCGAGTACACCGGCCTGTTGGTCATCCGGGCCTGGCATGAATCCCGGGGCGAGGGCCGGCGGGACGTCTGCCTCATCCCGATGTCCGCCCACGGCACCAACCCGGCCAGCGCCGTGATGGCCGGGTTGCGCGTCGTGCCGGTGCCCTGCGATCCGCGCGGCAACGTCGATGTGGGCCGCCTCCGGGAACTGGCGGAGCAACACGCCGACCGTCTGGCGGCGTTGATGATCACCTACCCCTCGACGCACGGCGTGTTCGAAAGCCGCATCCGCGAAATCAGCGAAATCGTCCACGCCCACGGTGGCCAGCTTTATCTGGACGGGGCCAACATGAACGCCCAGGTCGGCCTGATGCGGCCCGCCGAGGTGGGCGCCGACGTCTGCCACCTCAACCTCCACAAGACCTTCGCCATCCCCCACGGTGGCGGCGGTCCGGGCATGGGACCGATTTGCGTGGCCGAGCACCTGCGGCCGTTTTTGCCGGGACATTCGGTGGCCGGGTTGGGCGGACCCCAAAGCATCGGTGCGGTGGCGGCCGCGCCTTGGGGCAGCGCCGGCATCCTGCCCATCGCTTGGTTCTACATCGCCTGCCTCGGCGCCGAGGGGCTCCGGCGTGCCTCGGAGGTGGCCATCCTCAACGCCAACTATGTCGCCCGCCGCCTCGAAGGCGCCTTCCCCGTCCTTTATCGCGGACGCCACGACCGCGTCGCCCACGAATGCATCTTGGATCTGCGGCGCTACAAGACCGTCACCGCCGAGGACGTCGCCAAGCGGCTCATGGATTACGGGTTCCATGCCCCCACCCTGAGCTGGCCGGTCGCCGGCACCCTCATGGTCGAGCCCACCGAAAGCGAGTCGCGCCAGGAGCTGGACCGCTTCTGCGACGCCATGCTGGCCATCCACGCCGAGATTCTGGCCATCGAGGACGGCCGTCTCGACCCGCGGGACAATCCCCTCAAGAACGCCCCGCACACCGCCGACATGATCGCCGAAACCGATTGGCCGCACCCTTACACGCGGGAACAGGCGGTTTTCCCGGCGCCCGCGCTCCGGGAGTTCAAGTACTGGCCGCCGGTGGCCCGGGTGGACAACGTGTTCGGCGACCGCAATCCGCTCTGCACCTGCGCCGGCATGGAGGCCATCGTCCGGGGTTGAGG
>RFJD01000200.1 GCA_003695015.1 Verrucomicrobiota bacterium
CAACCCAACACCCGAGTCATCCACCGTGCACATCCGGAGTACGGCTTTGGGGTGGTGCGGTATGTGGAGGAGGATGCATTGGGCGACACGCGGTTGCAGGTGGCGTTTGATCATTTGGACCAACTGCATGGAGTGCGCCCCGAGGAGGTCCAGGTGGTAGCCGGGCCATTGGAGGACGCTATGGCGGGGCGATGGGGGCCGCTGGCGGCTTTTCGGCGGAAGCTGGCGGCCGGCATGGTGCTGACGGAGCACAACCTGACCGGGTGTTTTCTCCGGTCGGCCGTCCAGCCGCTGCCCCATCAGGTGCATGTGGTGGACCGGGTGGTGTCCGGCAATCGGTTCGGGCACGTGTTGGCGGATGACGTGGGTTTGGGCAAGACCATCGAGGCGGGATTGATCATCAGCACCGTCCTTCGGCATGAGACGGCTCAGCGGATCCTGATTGTGTGTCCGGCCGGCCTGGCCCTGCAGTGGCAGGATGAGCTGGAGGATCACTTCAACCTGCATTTCAGCATCTTGGGAGTGAACTTCGACGGCCGTCAGGCCGCCAGTTGGCGTTCGCAGCCGGCGGTGATTGCCCCGATCGACCGGCTCAAGCGCAAGGAATACCGGGATCTCCTGCGGCAGGCGGGTGTCTTCGATCTGGTGGTGTGCGACGAGGCGCATCGTTTGACGGCCCGGCGCAATGCGCTTTCGCAGGACCTGGAAAAGACGGCCAACTACCAGCTCTTCGAGTTTCTGGTCGGAGGGCGGTTGATCCGTCACGTGGAGAATCCGGATCGGACCCCGCGCTCGCCGCGCTTGCTGCTGCTGACCGGCACGCCGCATCAGGGTGACGACGACCGTTTTTTGAGACTTCTGCACTTGGCGCGGCCGGACCTGTTTCGTCCCGACGAGGGTTCCGTGGAGGAACAGTTGAGGGGTGAGGCGTTGCGGGAGACGCTCACGCGCACGCCGAAGTCGCGCGCGGTGGATTGGGACGGCCGGCGGTTGTTCCAAGGACATGACACGACCACGCTGGAAGTGCGGTGGAGCCCGGCGGAGAGCGAGGTTTCCGGCGAGCTGACGCGGTACATTCTGCAGAGCCTGAACAACACGCGCGGGGGCGAGCGGAGTTTTGCGTTGGTGGCCGCGCTGGTGATGCACACGTTCCACAAGATCGCGGCCAGCAGTTGGCGGGCGCTGGCAGCGGCTCTGGAGAAGCGGGCAGCCGGATTGGAGAGCCGGCAGCAGACGTTGCGGGAGCTGCTCGGGTTCGAGGACGAGGAGGAGCTGGAGGGGCGCGAACTCCACAAGCCGGTCGTGCCGTTCTTCGAGGATGAGCAGGACGCTATCCGGCGGTTGCTGGGTCGGATTCGGGCGTTGTCCCGGGATTCGAAGTGGGAGGCCTGTGCCGAGCTGTTGCGACAGATCGATACCCGTGAGCCCGGGTCGAAGGTGCTGTTCTTCACCCAGTATCGCGCGACCCAGGATTACCTGTGCGAGAACTTGGAGACACTGTTTCCCGGCCAGGGGGTCGAGGTGATTCATGGCGACACGTCGCCGGAGGAGCGGCGCGAGGCGCGGCGGCGGTTCGAGGGCGCATCCCGTTTCCTCGTCTCCACGGAGGCGGGCGGGGAGGGCATCAACCTGCAAAGAGCCTGCCACATCATGGTCAACTACGACCTGCCGTGGAATCCGATGCGCCTGCAGCAGCGGATCGGGCGGCTGGATCGCTACGGGCAAAGCCGGCGGGTGCAGGTGTTCAACCTGCGGGTGCCGGAGTCTTGGGACGCCCGCATTTCGCAGCGCATTCTCGAGCGGGTCGCGGTCGTGCAGCGCGCCATGAACCTGGCAGGTCTGGACGAGGACTACCGGGAGATGCTCTTGGGGGAGGTGGCGGAGCGGATGGATCCGGCGACCCTTTTCCGCCAGGCCATGGAGGGGCGCGATGTCACGGATACCACGGTGGATGAATGGATTCGGGAGGCGGCCCATTCCGTGGATCGGATGCGGCAATTGTTGGAGGGGGGCGGTGGATTCCGCGGTGATGCGACCCGCTTGAGACCGAGCCTGACGCCGGACGATTTTCGCTTGGCTTACGACCTTGCCCTGCAACGACACGGACTCCGCCTGCAGGCGACCCGAAACAGCGCCAACCAATTCGTGCCGGGGGTTTATCAGTTCCGGCTGCCGGATGCGTTTCGCGATCCGATCTTCCGGCCGGAACGTACTTGCCGGGTGGTTTTCGACCGGGAGCTCTTCCAGCAAGTTCGGGACGAAGATCTGGGCCGGGTCCGGGGACAGCCGATCCGGCCGATCCTGGCGGGCTTTGGCGAGCCGGTGACTGACTGGCTGTTTCAAAACGCCTTCGAAGCGGCCGCAAACGAGGGGGCCTTTGCGGTCGAAGTGGGCGAAGAGTGGGAGCATGGGGCCGGGTGGTTGTTTGTGTTCGCCCTGCGGTGGTTGGGCGCCGGTCGGAGGTTGCTGGCTCCGGACTCCCTGGCCCCGGTGTTTGCTCCGGCGGGCCGCGAACCCTTCGTCCTTTCCGCCGGTGATTGTTTAAGGTTGGTGCGGGCGCCGGCCGACGAACAGAGCCTCCCGGCCGGCCCCGCGCCGACCCAGGTGCCGCCGGAGGTGTTGGCGTTGGCCCGCGAGCGGCTGCGAACCCACGCCGCTCCCCTCGATGCGTCGCAACGGGCGAGTGTGGGACTGTCGTTGCTCATGGTGGCCTGGGTGGGGGCGACGGGATGGGCGTCTGCATCCCTGTGACTCAA
>RFJD01000201.1 GCA_003695015.1 Verrucomicrobiota bacterium
CCGACATCCAGCAAACCGGCATGGGCCCTCCGACCCCGCGTTGCCGTGGAGGAGGGACATCGGAGAGGACCGCTCGTCCCTGCTTCAGCCCGGCAAGGTCTCAAGGTCACCGCCGGCCGGCCGGCGGTCCCCGAAAACAACGACGCCACCCCGGACGGGGCGGCGTCTCGGTTCTGAAACTCTGCCTCGCGGCTCAGGCGCCGTCGTCACCGATCGCTTCGACCGGGCAGCCTTCCTTGGCTTCCTGGCACTGCGCCTCTTCTTCCTCGTTTTCCGGCTGCTTCTTCACGTAGGAATAGCCGCCGTCCTCGTTGCGAGCGAAGTTGTTGGGCGCCGTCTCCCGACAGAGGTCACAGTCGATGCACTGGTTGTCAACGTAGTACTTACCAGGTGCGTTTTCCGGATATTTGTTTGCGATGTCAGCCATAGAGCCTGCAACTGGCCCAAGCTTCTAGGACATCACGCCGGCCGAATCAAGCAACTTTACGGTCGCAAACGGCTTTTTGCCCCGCCGCCGGCGAGGCCGGACACGAAACAACGGGCGGGAAGGGACGACGGGCGCAAAGGTCGTACCATGCCCGCAGAACCAGACGGAGGTTGCCCTCGTGGCGACGAAACCATCGCCGGTTGAGCCGGCGCACGGCGGGGCTCGATCCCCCGAGCAACTCCGCGACCAGCTCGTCCAACAGTGCCGGCGTGGTCCGGCATTCGAGGAGAGTGGGCAACCGCCCCGGCCGGTGCGTGGTGACCACGATCCCGTGCGCCGGCCGCATCCGCCGCAGCCATGCCCGCCATGCCCACCAAGAAAGCTGCTCCGCGCCATCGAGCAGGATCAATTCGTCCGCTGCCGGGACCGTCCAGAAGGCCGGCCGCCGGGCCCGGTCCGGCCGCCGGCGTTCGCGGGTCAACCGCCACAGCCGGACCCGCCACCCCGCCGCCTCCAAGCGTTGGCGCCATTCCTCCAGCAGCGTGGTCTTGCCCGATCCCTCCGGCCCGACGATGGCGGCCCGCCGTCCCAGCTCGTGCCATCGCCGCTCGAGTCCGGCCCAATCCACGCCCGGCAACCGGAACCGCAGACCATGGAGCCGGTGACTGGCAAAGGGATTCTCCCGCGCAAGCATCCGGTCAGCGGTGGAGCAGGATTTCCTCGCCGGTGGGCGAGAGGTTGAACTCGACCCGGGCCGCATGGGCGCCGGGTTTCAGGACCAGTTCCACGCCCCAAATCAACGAAATCAACCGGCCGGAAAAACTGTAGGGCCCTTCCGGCAACCGGAATTCGAAGGGACGGGCGTCGCGGGCGGCCAGCTGCTCGAACGGCACGACCGCCACCACGGAAACGTCCGGAACGCCTTTGCCTTCGGTCCGCCAGTACAGCCGCACCTCGGCGCTCTCGGGCGCCTGATCCCACTGCCAGCCGGCGGCGCCTCGCAGGGTTTCGCCCGGGCGAAACGAACGCTGGTCGTTCTTGATGCCGATGCGAAGTTCGGGAGCGCTCATGACGGGTTCTCCTCGACGGCAGCCACGGGAAGCGGCCGGACGGTGATCGGAAACGCCAGGTCGATGTCCGGCCACCGCGGGATGTCCCCTTGCACCTTCAGATTCCAAAGGATCTTGTTGTTGCCGGTGTCGAGCGAAGGCACGAGGTCGCGCGGCAGGGTCAGGGACGCCTCCCCTTCGCGGATTTCGGCCGGGGCCGTCGCCTCCACCAAGGTCTGTTCGAAAAAGGTTTCGCGATCGGTGTAGCTTTGGGTGCCACGCCGGTAGGTCGCTTCCTCGACGCCCTCGAGCGCAAGCCGCAGCCGCCGCACCCGGCCGGCCCGCCCGACCAGCCGCCAGCGGATGCGCACGGTCTCGCCGAGCCGCGGCCGGACGTTGCTCACGCGCAAGTGGACGCGCGGGTTGAACAGCTTCAGGAACGTGTAAAAGACGCCCCCGATCAGCCCCAGCCCCACCAAGACGAACGGAACCAGGAACAACGTGAGCATCCAAGGGCGCCGGCCGCGAGCCCACTCTTGGACGGCCTGAAACACAAACACCGAAACGAGGCCGTTCCAGAACCCGGCCACCAACAGCATGACCACGAACGATTTCACCGGACCGGAGGCCGGTTTGAGCTCGCCCGGTTCGACCTCATCCCCCTCGCCCGCCGCCGTGCCGGCCGCCGGTTGACCGACGACAGCCGGCGGGGCGGGCGCTCCGGAAACCGCTGCCCCCGCGGTCACCGGCGCCGCACCGCCACGAAGGCGGCGGATCCCCCACAACACCCCGCCCGCGCCGACCGCCACGAAGATCAGCGGCAACAGGCCCAACCACATGGCGCCGGTCCATTCCCGCACCAAGACGGCTTCGGACGGGTTGTTTGGGTTGACGTAGCAGACCGTTGCCTTGCCGCCCGGGTACCGGCGGACAATCGCCTCCATCCCGGACCGATTGCTGGTGGAGGCGTCGAGAAACGTGTACCGGCTCGACCGATAGACCCGCCCGCCAAACTCATACCGGTACAGGATGTCCACACTCCAAGTGACGTCGCCATCGCTGTCCCGATGCCGGCGAACGGCCGAGGACTCGACGACGCAGGGCGTTTCCACCCACGCCTTGGCGGCTCGATACGCTTGGATGGGCTTGATCAACAGGAACCAGCTCAACGCCAGTCCCACCAGGAAGAACACGCTGAAAAACAACACCAGAAAGCACCCCCCGGCTCGCGCCGCGGAGGGCTTTGTCACGCCGGCCTCGGAAACCGCCACGTCGCCGGCATCGGCCGGGCGGGCTTTCCACACCACGATGATGCCGGCCACGCCCACCATCACGAAGATCAGCGGGATCACCCCCATGAAAGCCCACCAAGGGCTCTGGTGCATCAACACCGCCTCCTCCGGCTGCCGCGGGTTGACGAAGCAGGTGGTTGGCGTGCCGACAGGGAAACGATCCACCAAAGCCGCCGCCTTGCCGTAATCGCCAAACCGCAACGTGCTCCGCCGGATGCGCTTCGAGACGTACTCCCTCCCCTCCCACCGGTAGCGGTACTCGACCTCCGCAACGTAAGGCTGCTCGGCGTTCCGGCTGCGGTCCACCCGCACCTCGCTGCGCACGACTTCGCACGGGGTGGGGGTCCAATACCGGGTCTGGTGCTCCTCCCAAGCCTGCCGGATCACCAGTGCGAGGAACAGGCTGCCCATGCCGACAAACACCGCCAGGAACAGCGTGGCCACCACGCGGCCGCCCAAGCCGAAACGGGTCCGCGTCACCCCAAGGCTGCTGTTGAACCGCGGCGATCGCATGACGCTGCCGACTCTGCCCTCGCGCCCGCCCCGGTGCAATCCCAAGCCTGCCCCACCCCGCGGACCTCCGCCCGTGCGAAGTTCGCTCAATCCCCGCCCGGTTCGCCTTCGGCCGTTTCCCGCGCCGGCCAAAGTTCCGCCTTCCCGGCCCGCCACGCGCCCACGCTCGATCCGATGGCAAACAGCAGGAACACCAACCCATGCGGGGTGCGCGACGTCCACGGCCGCCACGGCCACGGGTAGTGGAAGTAGGCGAAATTCAGGGCGAAGTAGATCCAGGTCGCCGCCAGCCAAAGCCATGGGAACACCCGTCCTGCCGGCGCGCCCCTGGCCGCCAGTCGAAACGCCCAGACCATCAGCCCGCAGGCCATCAACATGGGAACGACGCCGTACAGCGCCGCGCCCAGTGCGACCGAGACCGTTTCCTCCTGGAAGGCCAGTTGCCGGACCGTCTTGAGGGTGATCGGCAGCAATGTCACCGGCATCACCATCGCCCACGGCCACCATCGGCCGGCCCGGACCGCCACCAACGGCAGCAGGCCCAGGCACAGCCCGACCTCGAGGTAGGCGTCGCTCAGCCACCAGTCGGCCAACGTCCCGGGAACCAGCAATCCCACGTGCAGGATCAGCCAAAGGAACTCCTCCCGGGAAGTCCACGCCGGCCGGAGGGCCCCGGCTCCGGGCGGGCGGATCCACGCGCGATTCCGCGCCACTCCCCAGGCCACCACTCCGCCCCAGACGAAACCGAAGGTGGTTTCCATGAGGTTCCACCAATTGAAGTGCCGGGTCAGCGGCGCCAGCCAGCTCTGCTCGAACCACGCCGGATGCCAGGCATGCCACGCCTGCAACGCCTGGCCGAGGGTGAAACCGGCTCCGCCTCCGAGCACGCCCCAAAGCGCGAGACGCCGGGCCAGCCGGTCCCGCCGCCACCAGCCGGCCCAACCCCACAAGGCCAGCCATGCCAGCCACAAGCCACCCCACACCTCGCGTCGCGGCCGCAATTCGGGCCCCGCCTGCGGATACCATTCCCAAGTGGCCGAAAAGTAGATCGCCGGCAGCCGCCGATAGGCGGGGTCGTACGGCTCGTTCAGCAGCCAGACCCCCAGGGCGAAGCATCCCAGCGCCACCAGCATCGCCCCGAGAACCTGTCGCGGTCGGTAGTCCACGCCGCCCAACCCCATGCCGAGGAACAACCCGGTGAAACCGATCCAGACGCCGCCTTTGACCGTCGTCCCCAGCAGCCCCCAAGCCAGCGCATCCCCGCGACCGATGAGTTCGGCGTTTTGCGTCAACCCCAGCGTCTGGCCGTAGGTCATCGAGCCGCCGAAGCCGGTCGCGATCGTCGCCCACGCCACCACCCGGGCCGTCGCCAAGGCATCCCATCGGGCGCACCACCGACACGCCAGAGTCAGGGCCACCAGCAACCCGGCCATCATGGCGCCGGTTTCATGGCCGTACTGGCCGCGGATGCCCCACCCCATCCCGCCGGCCATGGCGGCCAACAACACCGTGGGCCAGTCGGCCCCCGGACGGGAATCAGAAACACCCGCCGAAGCCGACGGACAGGCCGGGATGTCGCGGCGTGTCATGGCCCGACCATGCCGCCGGACGGAAAAGCGGAAAAGTCAACAAAGCCGCAGACCGCCGCCGGCCGGAACCACGGTTCACTCCGTCGAACCGAACTGCTCGGCCATGGCGATGGCCAGCCGCATGGCGCGGGATTTGTTGACCGTCTCCATGTACTCGGCCTCGGGGTCGGAATCGTTGACCCACCCGCCGCCGGCCTGCACGTGCGCCATGCCGTCCTTCAAAAGGGCGGTGCGGATGGTGATGCAGCAATCGAGGTTGCCGTTGAAGGAGAAGTAGCCGACGCAACCGCCGTAGGGTCCCCGGGCGGTCTGCTCCAACTCGGAGATGATTTGCATGGCCCGGATCTTCGGCGCGCCCGTCAGCGTCCCGGCCGGGAACGTCGCCCGCATCAGGTCGTAGGGGGTGTGCTCCACCGAAAGGCGCCCCTCGACATGGGAGACAATGTGCATCACGTGGCTGTAGCGCTCGATGACCATCAGGTCCCGCACCCGCACCGTCCCGAAATCACAGACCCGGCCGATGTCGTTGCGGGCCAGGTCCACCAGCATGACGTGTTCGGCCCGCTCCTTGGGATCGGCCAACAGCTCCTTTTCCCGGGCTAGGTCCTCCTCCGGCGTGGCTCCCCGGGGCCGGGTGCCGGCAATGGGCCGGATCTCGACGTGCCGATCCTCGCAACGGACGTGAATCTCCGGCGAGGCGCCCACCAGCGAAAACCCGTCCAGCTCCAGCAGGAACATGTAAGGCGAGGGGTTGATCGTCCGGGCGGCGCGGTACACGTCGATGGGCGAAGCGGACGTGGGCGCGCTGAAACGCTGGGAACCGACGACCTGGATGATGTCGCCGGCCTGGATGTACTCACGGGCGCGG
>RFJD01000202.1 GCA_003695015.1 Verrucomicrobiota bacterium
AACCTCTACCGGCCACGGGGACGGCCCGGTCCGTTCCCGCTGGTCTTGTGCCCCCACGGACACTGGTCGGGTGGGCGCTTCATGGACGCCGGCGAGGAGGCGGCCCGGAAGCAGATCGCCATCGGCGCCGAACGTTTCGTCAGCGCTGCCCGGAGCCCGTTGCAAGCCCGCTGCGTCCAACTGGCCCGCATGGGCTGCGTGGTGTTCCACTACGACATGATCGGGTATGCCGACAGCGTGCAGTTGAGCCGCGATCTGGCCCACGGCTTTCGCACCCAAAGGCCGGAGATGATCGGCACGGAAAGCTGGGGGTTGTTCAGTCCGCAGGCCGAATCCTTGGCCCAAAGCGTGATGGGCCTCCAGACGTGGAACTCGATCCGCGCCTTGGATTTCGGCCTCAGCCTGCCGGAGGTGGACCCGTCGCGGGTGGCGGTGACGGGCGCCAGCGGCGGCGGCACCCAGAGCTTCATCCTCGCCGCCATCGAGCCCCGCCTGACCGGCGCCTTCCCGGCCGTCATGGTTTCGACCGCCATGCAGGGCGGCTGCACCTGCGAGAACGCCTGCGGACTGCGCATTGGCACCGGCAACGTCGAGTTCGCCGCCCTCAACGCCCCCCGGCCGTTGGGCCTGACCTCCGCCAACGACTGGACCGTCGAGATGGCCACCAAGGGCTTTCCCGAGTTGAAGGCGCTCTACCGGCTGCTGGGGGCGGAGGACCGGGTCGAACTCCACCGCGCCGAGCACTTCGGCCACAATTACAACCACGTCAGCCGCACCGCCATGTACGGCTGGATGAACCGTCTCTTCCGCCTCGGCCTTCCGGAGCCGGTCCTCGAGTCGGATTTCCACTTCCTCAACCCCGCCGAACTGACCGTTTGGGACGACGCCCACCCGGCCCCGAAGGGCGGTCCCGACTTCGAACGCCGGTTGCTCCGCCGCTGGCGGGATCTGTTGTGGACCTGCGACCCACAGCCGCCGTTTTGGCTGACACCGCCAGTCTTCCGCCACGTCTTCGGCAAGGGCTTGGAAATCGTGGTCGGACGCACCTTGGCCGAAGCCGGCGAAGTGGCTTGGGAACCGCGGGCCACCCGGGAACCGGCCGGCGAAGGTTGGCGGATCCAGGCCGGTTTGCTCCGGAACCGCACTTACGACGAAGCCTTGCCCGCCTTGTCGTTCGAACCTGTGGGAAGCCGGCCGCGCGCCACTGTCGTCTGGGTGGACGGCCGCGGCAAGGCCGGTTTGCTGGGGCCCGACGGCGAATCACCCGCCGACGGGGTGCGCCGGTTGCTGGCCGCGGGCCTGCGGGTCGTGACGGCCGACCTCTTCGAACTGGGCGAGTTCCGGCCCGACGGCCGGCCCCTCCGGCAAACCCGGCGGGTGGACAATCCCCGCGAAGCCGCCGCTTACACCCTCGGCTACAATCACAGCCTCTGCGCCCAACGCGCTCATGACGTTCTGACCCTCATCCAGTGGGCCCGCCAATCCGGAGATCCGGTCTGGTTGCTGGCCGTCGAAGGCGGCTCTCCTTGGGCCGCGGCGGCGATGGCCGTCGCCCCCGGCGCCCTCGAGGGGGCGGCGATGGACACGCGCGGGTTCCGCTTCTTCGCGGTTTCGGACATCCGCAGCCCGGACCTCCTCCCGGGGGCGGCCCGTTACGGCGACCTGCCCGGCATGCTGGCGGTCGGGCTCCCGCGTTGGCTGGCTTTGGCCGGCGAGGACGGCGTTTCCCCATGGCTGGCGAAGGTCGCGGCCTGGCGGGAGGCGGCCATCGAAGGGGTCGAAGCCCCGCCCGCCGCCGCCACCGACCGGTTGTTGGCCCGCCTGATCGAGCGGGTCCGGCCTTGAAGCCGCCCGCCGCCGGCTGTCCCGCGCGCCGATAAAGGGTTGTCACCTCCAGCCGCTTTCGATAGGACAATGGAGGATACGCTGGCTCCTTCGTCGCCAAACCGGGGACGAAGGAGGGAAGCCACATGCACGCGGGCGTCCACCGGTTTCCGGACCTCGCCCCGCCGCCAGCCGGCGGCCGGCGCCGGAAGCCCGGTGCGCCCGGGGAAGACAACCGACGATCGACACAGCCCATGCCCAGAGGCAAGCGGAGGACGCGCCGGCGTCCCACACAGGTCAGCAAATACGACGCGCACCATTCGGTCCTGCAGGACGCCTATGGGGCGTTGGCCGACTTGCGCCGCGAGTTGGCCGACTCGAAGGAGGCCATCAACGAGCGCCGCGAGTTGCTGGCGGCCTTTGCCGAATGCGAGGATTCCCAGCGGGCTTGGCTGCTGCTCGAGGACTACTTCAGCAAGCTCTCCCTCGCGCGAAAGGATTTCCCGGGTGACGACTGGTGGCCCCGGCTGTTGGCCGAGAAGGGCCGCAAACGCATCGAGCAGACCGCCCTGTTGTTCCTGCGCGCCAAGCGTCCGCTCCCCCCGGAGTTGTCGGAGCAAACCCGGTTGGAGCGCCTTCTGGAAATCGAACAGGCCGAGCGCGAGCAGGACTTCGTCCGCCGCCTCGAAACCTGGTTGCTGCCCTCCCAACCCACCCATCTCGACTCCCCGAAAGCCCACCTCCGCGTCGCCGCCCGCGTCGTGCCGGTGGACGAGCCCCCCGGCCTCCACGAACTCGAACTGAGCTTCCACCTCTTCCGGCCCCGCTCCGGCGAACGCCCCCGCACCCTCGCCGAGCTGGTCGAGCTGACCGCCCGCGCCGTCCACGAACAAGAGTTGTTCCCCCCCGAGGACTGGGAATGGCTTTGCTGGATGGCTGACCTCTGGCCGGCCAAGCCCCCCGCCGAAACCACCCTGCGGTTGGCCGGCTTGGACCTCCTCCGCTGGCTGGCGCGTTGGGGCGATCCCCCGCGCATCGAGTGGGAGGGCTCGACCGACAACGTCTTCTTCGGCGGCCAGATGATCGAGTTCGTTCCCCGCCTGGCCG
>RFJD01000203.1 GCA_003695015.1 Verrucomicrobiota bacterium
GCCCAAGTCCGGCTGTCCCAGACTCAACGAACGGGCGATGCGGAGGTTCTGCCCGACGAGGTTCAGAATCGCGAAGATCGCGATGAAGAAGATCGTCAGGGCGATCAGCACCTCGAGGATGGTGAACGAGGCGCGCCCGCGCGGAGGCGCCGTGCGGAAGGGGCGGCGGCACAGCTTCATCGGATCACCTCCACGATTTCGCGGCCGGTGGTGACCTCCAGTTTCAGCCGCTGTTCCTCGCTGTTGTCGGAAAACAACACGGCCTCGAAGGCGTCGCAGGTGCCGTCGGGATAGAACCGCACGCGCGCCTCGGTGTAGTCCATCATGTCCCGCAGATTCACCCGGAGTTCCTTGAAGGCGACGCTGTCGGGGATTTGCAGATGGAGGTCCGGCACCTTGCCGGAGCGCCGGGGGGCGGCGCCGAGCGGGGAGACGGCGGTTTGGGGCGCGGCTTCCGGTTGGGCGCCGGCGGGCGGTTCGGTTTCGGCGCCCGGCTCCGGCGCGGCGGTGTCGCTGGCGGTCCGGACGTGGAGTTCGCCGGTGCCGGCGATGATGATCAGCTCGGCCGGTTGGTTTTCGAGGACAGCCTTCAAGCGGGCGTGCCGGCAGGCGTCGCGGAGGTTGTCCATGGCCTTGCGCATGGGGCGCTTTTCCAGGTTCCGAAGCACCGCGGGCATGCTGATGGTGGCGATGATCCCCAGCAGGCCGATGACGACCATCAGCTCGAAAAGGGTGAAGCCGCGGCGGGCTCGGCTGGCGGGGACCGGGGACATCAGCGGGCGATGTTGGAGGTGATGGCGAACATGGCCGAGAGCACGCTGAACAACAGGAAACCGACGCCCAGGGCGAGGACGATGATGATCAGCGGCTCGATGAGGTTGAGCATGACGCGCAACTGGACCGTGAGGTCGTTCTCGAAGGTCTCGGCCAGGTTGTTGAGCGCGCCGGGCACGTCGCCGGTTTCCTCCCCGATGCGGATCAGGTCGATCATGATCTGGGGGAAGACCTGGCTCTTGGCCAGCGGCTGGGAAATGGTTTTGCCGTCGGTGACCGCTTCCCGCGTCTCGGCGATCGCCCGCCGGAGGATCTGGTTGGGCATGATGTCCTCGGTGATGCGGAGGGCGCGCAGGACGGGGACGCCGTTCTGGAGGAGCGTGCCCAGGGTGCGGGCGAACTGGGCGAAGTAATTCAGCCGCATCACCGGCCCGATCACCGGGGCGCGCATCTTGAAACGGTCCAGCGCCAGCCGGCCGGCGGGGGTGGACCGGTAACGCCGGAACGCCACCACGGCGGCCAGGACCACCAGCAATCCCACCCACCAGTAGCCTTCGACGGCATGGCTGAAGGCGATGAGCATCCGGGTGGCCAGCGGCAGGGTGACGTTCATGCCCTCGAAGATGGTCAGGAACCGCGGGAGCATGAAGGTCATGAAGAAGATGACGATGACGACACCCACGGTGCAGACCACGGCCGGATAGATCATGGCGGCCTTGAACTTCTGCTGGACCTCGGCGAACCGGGCGAAATGGGCGGCCAGCCGTTGCAGGACTTCCGTCAACGCGCCGCTTTGTTCGCCGGCCCGGACCATGTTCACGCACAGGTCGCTGAAGATCAGCGGCTGGCGGGCCATGGCGTCCGAGAGGCTCTTGCCTTCCATGACGTCGTTGCGGAGCTGGAGGCTGACCTCGGCGGGGATGCCTTTCGAGGCGATCTGGGCCATCGAGTTGAGGGCCATGGTCAGCGGCATGCCGGCCTTCAGGAGGTTGGTCAACTGCTGCAGGTAGTTGGCCAGTTCCTGGAGTTTGGGGCGGCGTTGGCGGCCGAACCATCCCCGCAACGTGCGGGGCAGAAACAGGGAGGTCGCCTCGGCCCGCCGCCGGGTCCTGGTCGCGGCGCGTCCTCCCGCCGGGTTCAACTCCAACGGGAACAAACCGCGCTGGCGCAGCCGGGCCACCGCGGCGCTGCGGTCGCTGGCCTCGATGAAGGACTGCACCAGTTCGCCGTTCGGACTGCGGGCTCGGTATTCGAATCGTGGCATAGAGTTTGGCCCGGACGATGTATCACCGGCCGGCGGCAAAAGTTTCGACGCCCCCGCCGGCCTGGCAAGCCCGCAGGGTCCGGCGGATCGCGGTCGGGCGCGTCAGGATGGGCGCGAATGCCGGTGAATCCGGCCTGGCCGCGGATCATTCGAGGGTGCCTTGGTAACGCTCGAACAGGTCGCCGTCGCCGGGCGGCAGATCGTGCCTCCGCCCGATCCGGCCGGTGGCGACACTCCGCATCGGGAAGCCGAAGAGCAGGGTGACCGGGCCGTTGCCCAAGGGGTTGAACGCCGCCACGCCGCCTTCGAACCGCCGCCACACCGCGCCGTCGGCCCGCGTTTGGCCCGGTCCCCGCGGCCGGCCCAGCCGCTTTTCCCAGAACGGATACCAGAGGTGCCGGTGGTCCGGGGTGGGCAGGTCGTTCGGATCGGAGAACAGGCAATAGCCGTTGCTGTGGGTCAGGACGAGGGTCGTCACGGCCCGCATGCGGGCGAGGTCGGGCCGGTCGGGCCGCCGCCAAAACTCGACGCAATTGGCGCGTGGTTCGCGGAGGGCGGTTTCCGCCCAACGAAGGGTGCTGGCGATCTGGCGCCATTTCCCGGGCGTGGAAGTGTCGTAGCACTCCATGAACAGGCCGTTGATCCACGGGGCGGACGCCGGGACGCGCCGGTCGTTGGCGTTGACCAGGATCAGCTTGTCCGGGCCGATGGCCTCGCGGATGGCCGCCAGCAGGTTGGTGCGGGCAGCGAGCAACGGCCGGCCGGCCCAACGCTCTTCCTCGTGCCACCAGTCGAGCAGCACGCCGTCGAACAACCCTTCCGCCGTGGCGGCGGCGGCTTGGGCGGCGGCTTGGCGCCGGAACGCCTCCAGCCGGAAGTCCAGCCGGTAAAAGCCGCCCTCCTCCCAGCCGGGGACGAC
>RFJD01000204.1 GCA_003695015.1 Verrucomicrobiota bacterium
GATGCCCCTACTCGGGATCGCGGGGTAAGAGTTTTCGATCGCGGCCCGGTGGTGTCAGGACTGGGTCCAAGCCATTTCCACGGGATCAGGAGTCCTGAGCCTGCCTGTGCGCAGGACGGCGGCGGATAAACCTGCGTCTTCGAGTGCGGTCCCGCGGCGGCGGCACCGCTTTCCAAAGCGCCGGAAGGGGCGCACCTCAAGAACCCGTGTTGCAGCCTCCCAGCCCGCCTCACTCCCTCTTCAACGCTTCAACCCTTCAACCCTTCAACCCATCACCGCTCCAACCGTTCAACCCGCCACCTTCACCCCATCGCCGCCCAGTTGCACCGTGGCGCTGGGAACCGCTTGCGACGCCACCTCCAGCCGCACGTGCCTGGCCCCCATGGCTTGGAGCCGCGCCCGGACACACTGTTCCGCCAGCTCCGGCCGGTTGCAGTCCTGGCTCAAGTGTCCCAGCAACACATGCCGCAGCCCGTCGTGCAAAATCTCCGCCAGCGCATCCGCCGCGGCCTCGTTGGACAAGTGCCCGTGCCGGCTCAGGATGCGTTGCTTGACCGACCACGGGCGCCGGAGGTCCTCCTGCAACAGCCGCACATCGTGGTTCGCCTCCAACACCAGGGCGTGCGCCGGACGCACCCGCTCCAGCACCAACCGGGTGGCATGGCCCAAATCGGTGAGAAAACCCACCTGGCCGCCGTCGGTCCGGATGAGGAAACCCACCGGATCCTGCGCATCGTGGGGAACGGAGAAACTCTCGACCTCGACCTCGCCGATCTGGAAGACCGCCCCCGTTTCGAACAACCGGAAATCGAGCCGGACGTCCGGCAGGCTGTACAGGATGGCGTCGCGGGTCAGCCGGTTGCAGTACACCGGGGCCGGGAGGTTCCGGCAAAGGACGCGCAGGCCGTTGATGTGGTCGCTGTGTTCGTGGGTGACCAGGATGGCGGTGAGCGTCTCCGGGGAACGGCCGATGGCCGCCAAGCGCTGCCGGATCTGACGCGCGGACAAGCCGGCGTCGATCAACAACCGCGTCCGCCCCGCCTCGATGTAGGTGCTGTTGCCCCGGGAACCGCTCCCCAAGATGGTCACACGAACTGCCACGGCGCCCGAGCATAAGGACCCGCCCGGCCCGGCGCAACGACGGGCCGCGACGCCGTCGGTCGGCCGGCGCGTGTTCGCCGGTTGGGCCGCTCAGAACAGCCGGCCTTGGGCGTCGGCCGGCCGGTTCAATCCCAGCGTCCGATACGCCAGTTCGTTGGCCACCCGGCCCTGCGGCGTCCGCCGCAGGTAGCCCTCCATGATCAGATAAGGTTCGTACACCTCCTCGATCGTGTCCGGCTCCTCGCCCACCGCCACCGCCAGCGAGTGCAATCCCACCGGCCCGCCGCCGAACTTCACGATCACCGCCTCCAGAATCCGCTTGTCCATCTCGTCCAGCCCGGCCCGGTCGATCTCCAACATCGCCAGCGCCTGGTCGGCGATCGCCTGGGTGATCCGGCCGTCGCCCCGCACCTGGGCGTAATCCCGCACCCGCCGCAGCAGGTTGTTGGCAATGCGCGGGGTGCCCCGGCTCCGGCGGGCGATGTCCAGCGCCGCCGCCTCCTCGATCTCGACCCCCAGCAACCGCGCCGAACGCCGCACGATCTGCGCCAGATCCTCCGGCTGGTAGTAGTCCAGCCGTTCCCGCAACGGGAACCGCGTCAACAACGGCGAGGTCAGCAAGCCGCTCCGGGTCGTCGCCCCCACCAGCGTGAACCGCGGCAGGTTCAGCCGCACGCTCCGGGCGTTGGGCCCTTGGTCGATGATGATGTCCAGCTTGAAGTCCTCCATCGCCGGGTAGAGGTACTCCTCGATCGTCTTTTGCAGGCGATGGATCTCGTCGATGAACAGGACGTCGCCCTCCTCGAGGTTGGTCAACAACCCGGCCAGGTCCCCGGCCTTCTCGATGGTCGGTCCGCTGGTGGCCTTCAGGTTCGCGCCCATGGACCGGGCGATGATGTGGGCGAGGGTCGTCTTCCCCAGTCCCGGCGGCCCGCTCAACAGCAGGTGATCCAGCGCCTCCCCCCGCTGGCGCGCGGCCTCGACCGCGATCTGCAGCCGCTCCTTGACCCGCGCCTGCCCCACGAACTCGGCAAACAGCGACGGCCGGAGAGTCACCTCCAGCGCCGCGTCCGGTTGGTTGAGTCGCGAGAGCGTCCGCTCGGCCATGATTCCGAAGCATCCCCAACGCCCCCCGCCTCGACAAGGCCAATCCCGACGAGCCGCACTCGCCGGTCCCGTCACGAAACCTCTTGACCACCCCCGCCCCATCTGGCATCCGGACCTGTACAACCAACCACCCATGGAACAACGGACCAGCCATCCCCTCCGAGTGCCGTTCCCGCCGTCCGTGAGCCCGGCCACCCTCCCGCTTCGCCTCCGCTGGGCCTGAACCCGGCAGTCCCAGAAACCGAGTCGAAACACCACCAGCCTGGCGAACCATGGAATGCAGCGAAGTCCGGTTGACGCGTCACGCCTTCGAGCGTCTCTTTGAGCGGGCGATCCCCTTGGAGACGGTGCTGCGGATCGTTCGGGAAGGCGAGGTGATCGCGTCCTATCCGGACGACACTCCCTACC
>RFJD01000205.1 GCA_003695015.1 Verrucomicrobiota bacterium
GATGACCTTCATCGACGAACGGCCCGAGACGATCAACGACGGCAGCTTCGGCCTGCAATGGCCGTTCGATCCGCGCCAGCCGCAGGCGTGGGTGTTGCGGGACAAGCCCACCCCGCGCCACCGGAACGGCTCGGTGTTGGCCTTTGCCGACGGCCATGTGGACCGCCACCGCTGGCAGGACGACCGCACGCTCAACCCGCCCCGGGACGACGCTCTCATGCCCAACAACCCCGACATCCTCTGGATGCAACAACATGCCACCTGGCGGCCGGGCATGGACGCCGTGCGGTAGAGGGGCTCATGCCGGCATGAGTCGCGACGCAGGCTTGGACCCACTTGCACGAAAGGCAGGCCATCACGGAGCCGCCGGGCGAGGGTCTTTGGGCGCCTCCTTGTTGGACTTCGCCTGCCCGGCTGCGGTCGCCGCGGCTCTGCTTTGTTTCACCCCATGGGACACCGCACTCGCCTTCAGGCCGGACGAAGGGTACGAGCTGATGAAGGCCTTTCTCGTCAGCAGAGGACACAACCTCTACGGAGCCTTTTGGAACGATCAGCCGCCCTTGCACACCGAATTGCTGGCCGCGCTGTTTCGGTGGTTTGGTCCCAGCGCGGGTCTCGGGCGTTTGCTCTCCATCGGCTTCACCATTCTGTTGGTCACAGCTCTGTATCAGGTCACCCGGTTGACCTCAAACTGGTTGGGCGGACTGTTGGCCGTCATTCTCTTGGCGTCAGGCACCGGCACACCAATCCTCGCGGTTTCCGTGTTGCTGGAGCTTCCTGCTTTCGCCGTGGGCATGGCTGCAGTGTGGTGTTGGATCAAGGGCCGCCGCAGCGGACACCGGATTTGGTTTGTTGTGGGAGGACTTCTGTTCGGAGCGGCCCTTCAGATCAAACTGACGAGCGCCTTGCTGGCCCTTGCCTTGGTTGCGGATTGGCTGGCCTGGGTCTGGTGGGACCGACGGTGTGACCGACGCGATGCGTCACCCCTCCCCCCGAGGCGTGAAAAGGCGAATGACATCAGCCGAACTCCCTCGGCGGCCGGCGGGGCGTTTATCCTCGCTTCCGCGTTGGTGTTTACTCTCGTCTCATTGCGCTGGTATCAGACGGGAACTTGGACGGCATTCTGGCACTCCCATTTCTCGAACGGCACTTACTCGGTGGCCGCAAAGGATTTGCGCTTCGACCCGAATTCATTCAAGGACGACCTCGCCTTGGTGACGGTCGGACTCGCGGGAGGTGTTCTCTTGCTCTCTTGCAAGGGCCCGCCCGGCGTCATGCCGGCAGCTTTGCTTGTGGGGTTGCTGCTTGTGCATGCAGTCCATCGACCGTTCTGGGACTACTACCGGCTACACTTCTGGATCGCCCTGGCATGGCTGGGTGGTGCGGGACTTGCCGAAGAATGGCGAGCCTTGGGATGGAGGCCTGACTTGGGAAGAAGTCGATCGAAAAGGGCGGGGTTGCTTTGGGCGGTGTGCGCCGTCGGCACGGCATCTCTTGTGGTGTTCGTTCCGCCGAAACTCGGAACTGAGTGGAGCCGCTTGGGCAAGGCGAGTTCCGCAAGTGACGACACCGGGCTGCAATGGCTTCACCAAGCGGGCGGGCGCACACGTTGGATGTTCACCAGCGACCTGATCCGAGCTTTCTGGGCAGGGATTCCGGTCCCGCCCGAGCTGGCAATCATCCCGGCAAAGCGCCGCTGGTCGGGCCAGATCACGCCTGAGGAAGTTCACACGGCGCTCAACAAGTACCAGCCGGAGTTGATCATCATTCCAGACAGTTGGCTGGAGACTTTTCGATTAGAGGACCTCCTGCAGAACGAATATCGATCTGTCTCCGTGCCCGGGTTCGGGCGGGTCTATCAACGAGTCATGCCCAGTGCCCGATCGCCTCGCGAGTAAGGGCCGGTTTCGGTCATGTCGGAACCCACGCCGAGGCTCGTGGCCAGCGGCGTGCAAAAGGGTGCCGCCAACTCATTTCGGCCGGGGGAAAGGCCCCAAGAAGCTCTTGACCACCCCGTCGGCCCGAGCAGACCGGGTCCGGAGAAAGCAATCTGGCTTCCCCAGACCGCAGGCTCAGAAGTGCCAGTCTCCCCGATTCCGCCGTTGCGCGCCGGGGCGGATTGGCGGACTATCCGCCCCGCCGGCGGGCAAACGCCATGGTCCGCCGGCAACCAGACCACGACAACGAATCGGATTGGACCATGACCACGACGCTCGACGAACTTTACGGCAAACTGACCACCCGCACCGGCGCCAAGCTGGCGCTGATCGTGCTCGACGGCTTGGGCGACATCGCCACCGCCGCCCAAGGCAACATGACCCCGCTGGAAGCGGCCCACACCCCCAACCTGGACGCCCTGGTGCGCTCGGGTTGCGCCCAAGGCCGCATGATCCCGGTCGCCCCCGGCATCACGCCAGGCAGCGGACCGGGACACCTCGCCCTGTTCGGCTATGACCCGATCACCTACCAGGTGGGCCGCGGCGTCATCGAGGCGCTCGGCTTGGGCGTGGAACTCCAGGCCGGCGATGTCTGCGCCCGCGCCAACTTCTGCACCCTCGACGCCGAAGGCCGCGTCAGCGACCGCCGCGCCGGCCGCATCCCCACCGAGGAATGCGAACGCCTCTGCGGCATCCTCAAGCGCAAGATCAAGAAGATCGGCACGACCGAGATCCTCATCACCCCCGGCAAGGAACACCGGTTCGTGGTGATTTTCCGCGGCGCCGGTTTGGAAGGCCCGCTGACCGACACCGATCCCGGCCGCGAGGGCCACCCCATCGCCGAAGCCAAACCCACCAAGCCCTCCAGCGCCAAGCAGAAGAAGGTGGCCAAGCTCATCAAGGACTTCTACAAGCTGGCCCTCCCCCTCCTGCAAAACGAAAAGAAGGCCAACGGTTTCCTCCTGCGCGGCATCGCCCATCAGCCGGACATTCCCGACTTCGAGTCGCGTTACCAGCTCAAGCCGGCCTGCCTAGCGGTCTATCCCATGTACAAGGGCCTGGCCCAGTTGGTCGGCATGACCAAGATCGAGGGCCCGCAAACCATCCGCGAGCAGTTCGAGCGGTACCTGGCCGAGTACGACAACTACGACTTCTTCTTCATCCACTACAAATACACCGACAAGGCGGGTGAGGACGGCGATTTCGAGGCGAAGAAGCGGTACATCGAGGAATTCGACGCCGCCCTGCCGATCCTGCTGCAGAAGAAGCCGGACGTCTTGGCGATCACCGGCGACCACTCGACCCCCTGCGCCGTCAAGGGCCATTCCTGGCATCCGCAGCCGGTCCTGCTCCACTCGCCCTACTCCGGCACCGACAAGCTGGACCGTTTCACCGAGACCGGCGCCAACCAGGGGTCGCTCGGCATCTTCGAGGCCAAGTACCTCATCCGCCTCATGCAGGCCAACGCCAAGATGTTCGACAAGTTCGGCGCCTGAGCCACCCATGCGCGGCGCCGCGCCCGTCCGGCCGCCCGACCGGGCGGGTGCGGCCCGTGCCTGCAAATCGTTCTGCCGCCGCCCATGTCCCCGCAAACCCTCCGCAAAGCCGTTGTCCTCGCCGCCGGCAAGGGCACCCGGATGAAAGAACTCACCCGGGATTTGCCCAAGCCAATGCTCCCCGTCCAGGGCCGGCCCATCCTGGACCACATCCTCGAAGGGCTCGCCCAAACCGGCTTTCGCGAGGTCTGCATCGTCACCCGTTACCGCGCCGAGGTGGTCGAAGCGCACGTCGGCGACGGCACCCGGCTCGGTTTGGCGGTCACCTGCCGCCGTCAGGGCGAGCTGCCCGGGACCGGCAAGGCGGTCGAACCCGCGCGTGATTTCGTCGGCTCCGACCCGTTCCTCCTCACCTACGGGGACATCCTGGTCCGCCCTCACACCTATCGTCGGGTGGTCGAACGGTTCCAAAGCGGCGCTTACGACGGCCTGGTGACCGTGACCCGCGGCGAGGACGTCCGCAAAGGCGGCCTGTTGTTCTTCGACGAAGCCTTCTGCCTCCGGCGGGTCGAGGAGAAGCCGGACGAAGCGCGGCTGGCCCGGCTGCAGGCGGAAGGCTGGCTCCGGCCCGGCGATCCCGCCTGGTACAACGCCGGCATTTACGTGTTCGGCCCGGCGGTGTTCGACCACATCGGCCGGCTGCAACCCTCACCCCGCGGCGAATACGAGTTGACCGACGCCATCACCGCATTGATCGCCGACGGCGCGCGCATCGCCGGTCTCGAAATCGAGGATCGCTGGGTGGACGTGCGGGACCCGGAAACCCTGCGACAGCTCGAGCAGGGGCTCCTGTAACCTCCGCGCCGCCGTTCCACGGAGTCCGACCAAGGCTTCCCACCACACTCCCGGCTGCGCGCCGGCGAGCTTCCTGCTGGCCACCGGTCGGCCGACAAGCCAGAATCCCCGGCCATGAAGAAGACCGTTCCGTTTCTGCTGGCCGGGGCGCTTTGGGCGGCCGGAACCCTCGGCGCCACCGCCAAGCCCAACGTCATCTTCATCCTCGCCGACGACCTCGGCTATGGCGACCTCGGCTGTTACGGCCAGAAGATCATCCAGACCCCGCGGCTGGACCGGATGGCCGCGGAGGGACTTCGGTTCACCCAGTTCTACGCCGGCAGCACCGTCTGCGCGCCTTCCCGATGCGTCCTGATGACCGGCCTGCACACGGGTCACTGCACCGTGCGCGGCAACGGCCAGGGACCGGAGCAAACGCTGGACGCCGACGAACCCACGGTGGCCGAACTCTTCAAGCAAGCCGGCTACGCCACCGCCCTCATCGGCAAGTGGGGTCTCGGCGACGCCCGCCCCGGCTTGGACCATGCCCTCCCCACCCGGAAGGGCTTCGACTACTTCTTCGGCTACCTCAACCAGGTCCACGCCCACAACTACTATCCGGACTTCCTCTGGCGAAACGAGGAACGCGTGCCGCTGCCGAACGTGGTCGAACTGGCTCCCCGCGCCTACGCCGGCTTCCACGGTGGCGCCGCCACCAAGAAGGTCGCCTACACCCATGACCTGTTTGTGCAGGAAGCCTTCCAATGGGTTCGGGCCCACCGCGACCAGCCCTTCTTCCTCTACCTGGCCCTGACCATCCCCCACGCCAACAACGAAGCCCGCAACATGCGCGGCAACGGCGCCGAGGTCCCCGACTTCGGCA
>RFJD01000206.1 GCA_003695015.1 Verrucomicrobiota bacterium
CTGCTGCCCCGCCCTATGAATCCTGCTTGTGCCACTTCCAACCCACCCGATGAAGCCCGGACGCCCCTCAAGACGATCGCGCTCTTCCTCGCGGTCTTCCTGGGGCTGTTCTTTCTCCCGGTCGATTCTCCCCGCTTCAACCAAGCCCTTCACGAGGGGCTGGCTCTCACCCGCTGGTACGCCCGCGAACACGTCATCCTCTGCCTCATTCCGGCCTTGTTCATCGCCGGCGCGATCAGCGTTTTCGTCCAGCAGGCGTCGGTGATGCGCTATCTCGGACCCAGGGCGCCCAAACCGCTGGCCTACGGCGTGGCCTCGGTGTCCGGCACCATCCTGGCGGTTTGCTCCTGCACGGTGCTGCCCCTGTTCGCCGGCATCTGGCGCATGGGCGCCGGATTGGGGCCCGCCATCGCCTTCCTCTACTCCGGCCCGGCCATCAACGTCCTGGCCATCGTGCTGACCGCCCGGATTCTCGGCTTTGAACTGGGCTTGGCCCGTGCCTTGGGCGCGGTGGGATTCAGTGTCGTGGTCGGCGGCCTGATGCACCTGATCTTCCTGCGGGAGGAACGTCAAAAAAGCGCCGTGGCCGCCCAACTCCCGGAGGCGGAGGCGCCCCGGCCCCTTTGGCAAACGGCCCTCTTCTTCGCCGCGATGGTCGGGGTGTTGGTGTTCGCCAACTGGGGCAAGCCGGAGGAAGCCACCGGCATGTGGGTCGCCATCCACGAATGGAAGTGGCCGATCACCGGCGCCTTTGCCGTCCTGCTGGCGGTGGCCTTGTGGCGATGGCTCGGCTTTTCCGGCCCCGGCCTGCTGGTGACGGGCTTGGTCGTCACGGCGCTCGGACTGCTCTTCCCGGCCCATCCGTTGGTGGCGTTTTCCGCGGGCACGATCGGTTTGATCTGGCTGGCAACTCGCGCCGGTGGCGAAGCGCGCGAATGGCTCGATGCCACCTGGGGCCTAGCCCGCCAGATTCTGCCCCTGCTCGTGGGCGGTGTCTTCGTGGCCGGCGTGCTCTTGGGGCGCCCCGGTCACGAGGCGTTGATCCCCTCGCAATGGGTCAGCGGGGCGGTGGGCGGCAACTCGCTCGTCGCCAACATCATTGCCTCCGTGGTGGGGGCTTTCATGTACTTCGCCACCCTGACCGAGGTGCCGATTCTCCAAGGCTTGCTGGGCGCCGGCATGGGGCAGGGCCCCGCCTTGGCACTGTTGCTGGCCGGCCCGGCGCTCTCCCTGCCCAACATGCTCGTCCTGCGCAGTGTCATGGGCACGAAGAAAACCGCCGTCTATGTGTTGCTGGTCGTCGTGATGGCCACGGTGACCGGGTTGATCTATGGCGCTCTCTGAAGCTCATGAACCTCAAAGCCAACAGATCGGGGTATTTATTGGTGGCCTTCCTTCTGGCGATGGTCACCCGAGCGGCCCAAGGAGGCGCAACATTGCCGGTGGGGGTTCCAAGGGCCGACTCGGCGATCCATCTCACCCTTCCCCAGGCGCTCGAGGAGGCGCAGGCGGCCAACCGGGGGTTGAAGGCTTTGGGGCATCGGCGCAAGGCCGCCGAGCATGACGCCAGCGCCCTGGCCCGCAGCCGTTGGGGTGAGCTGGGCTCGGCGTTCTCGTATTCCTACCTCAACGACGACCAGATCCTGCGACCCATGTCCCGCGAGCTGATCGCCGGGGGCATCGGCTCCATGCCGTTCGACCGTTCGCAAATGCATTACGGCGTCAACTACCGGATCCCTCTTTATCTCGGCGGCCGGCTCAACAACCAAATCCAGATCGCCAAACTGGAATCCCAAAAGGCCGAAGCGCTGCTCGAAGGCGCCCGCTGGCAGGTGCGCTTCAACGTGATTTCGCTCTACACCGCCGCGCAAACCCTGGATCGGGTGCTGGCGGCGCTGGACGAGCAACTGGCGGCATTGGCCCAAACCAAGGCGCGTCTGGACGTGATGGTGTCCGAGGGCAAACGGCCGGAAGTGGACCGCCTGAAGGTGATCGAAGAACTGGAAGGCGTCAAAGCCCGGCGCGCCACCACTGCGGCGGATCGTCTCAAGGTGGGTTCCTTCCTCCTTTCCCTGCTGGGTCGGGAACCGACCGACCGGCTGACCGTGGATCCGCTTCCCGAACAGGCGCCCTCGCTGGGTGTGGGCCCGGATGAATTGCGCGTGGCGCTCCAACGCAACTCGCGGATCCGCCAGGCGGAGTTGGCGGCCGAACAAAGCGAAAGAGGCATCAAGGTCGCCCGCAGCACGTTTCTCCCCAAGGTGTATGCCGGTGCGAATTACCTCGAACACACGGGCGCCGAGTCCGACCGATCTCTGGAAACGTGGATGGCTGGCGTGACGGTCGAACTGCCGCTGTTTGCCGGGACCTCCCGCTTCCAGAAACTGCACGCGGCCCGGGAGAAACGCGCCGCGGCCCGGGAGGCACTGGCCGACACGCAGCTCCGCCTGGCGGCGGAGTTGGAGGACGCGTTGGCGAAGTTTGACGCGGCTCGGACGAATCTGGTGTCTGCCCGCGCCCGGATCGCCGCCGCCGCGGAAGCCGCACGGATCGAACAGGTCCGTTATGAGACCGGCGCGGGAACGATTGAGGACCTGCTTCGCGCCCAAGCCCGTGAGGAAGGGGCTCGGGCGGCGTTGGCTGCCGCCCAAGGTGAGTTGCTGACCGCGGCCGCCCGCATCAACAGCTTGGTCGAACAAGAGGTGGTGAAATGAAGAAATGGATCGGCGTCATTGTGGTCGTGGGCGTTGTGGTGTCCTTGGTGCTCGTTCGGATGAAGCGTGTCCGCGAGCGGGACACGGCGCCACTGGTCGAAGATCGGCCGGTGCCGGTCCGCACCGTGCCCGTGAAGGAGGACCGCGTGGTTCGAACCCGCCACGTGTTGGGCACGGTGTATGGCGCTGAAGAAATGGATGTGGCGCCGCGGGTCATCGGGC
>RFJD01000207.1 GCA_003695015.1 Verrucomicrobiota bacterium
CGCCCGTCGGCCTCGATCCGGCCGGTCCGGAACACCAACGAGGAGATGTGGCCCTCGCCCACCGCCCGGAGGCTCAGGATGAACCGCAGGGCCCCTTCGGGCAGAGCGGATTGGTCCGGGTGCGGCACGATCGAGGGGTTGAACAACGCCGCCGCCTCCATCGAATACTCCTGCGTGAGGTAGGCCGCGATGAGCAACCGCCGGGCCGGGCTGAGCGGTTCGTCGGTGGGCATTTCGTGGCTCACCGCGTCCCAGACCCGCTCCAGGTAGCGGGGCAGATCCCGGTGCCGGTGGCAGAAGTCCTCCAGAATTCGCTCTGCCTCGCGCTGGGCGTCCGCTTCCTCCAATGCCAGCAGACGCGCCAGCAGACGCAGCAACCGTTCCCGGCTGCGCATTTGCAGCGGCCGGAAAAAGACGCGTGTGCAGTCCGGCCGGATGATGAGCGACGTGCGTGTGACTCGCATCCTGCCAACCTCCAATCATGCACCGGCGGCGCGACGTCATGCGCCAACCCCTTCCTCCCAAACACTTTAAGCAGACGGCGGCTTCGCGCGCAACCCCCTTGCGCCGGCTCCGGTCCGATCCGGCGTCCGCTTCAGAACACCGTGGGGATCCCCTCCTCCAACACCCGCACCTTCTCCGCCCAACCCGCCTCATGGGCCAGCTCGGCCAGCCGGCGCGGCGGTTCGCTCATGTCTTCGAACGACAACCGGAAACTGCCGTAGTGCATCGGCACGAGCCACCGGGCCTGCAAATCCTGGAATGCCTTCACCGCGTCCTCCGGGCCCATGTGGACGTTCTTGAACCCCTCCGGGTGGTAGGCGCCGATCGGCAGCAGGGCGATCTCCGGCTCGCATCGCAGGCCGATCTCCTTGAAGCCCTCGAAGTACGCACTGTCGCCCGCGTGGTAAATGCGCCGGCCCTGATGCTCGAGCACGAACCCGCCGTAGCCACGATGGTGGTCCCGCAACACCCGCGCCCCCCAGTGCTTGCACGGCGTCAGCGTCACCCGCACGTCCCCCCGCTCGAAGGTGTCCCACCATTCCAACTCGATGATCCGGTCGAACCCGAGCCCCCGCGCCAAATCCCCCACCCCCCAGGGCACCACCGCGATCCGGGGCGAAGGCAGCCGGCGCAGGGAGGGCTTGTGGAAATGATCGAAGTGCGCGTGCGACACCAGCACCAAGTCCGGCGCCGGCAGGTCGGAGATCTTCAAGCCGGCCCGCTTGACCCGCTTGAGCAGAAACAGCCAGTTGGCGAACACCGGGTCGATCAGGACGTTCAGATCGGTGAACTGAACCAGGAAGGAGGCGTGTCCGATCCAAGTGATGGCCACCTGCCCCTTCTTCAGCCGCGGGAAGGCCACCCGTTTCGGCCGGCCATGCCGCCGCGTCCGCAGCGGCTTCCACACCATTTCCCGGAAGAAGGTCCGCGGGTTGAACGAGCGTGTGGGGGTCAACTCCCGGAAGGACCGGGGCAACCGCCGGCGGGAACCGCCGCTCTCAGGATCTGCCGCCGCGCCCCACATGACCGTGCCCGCCCCGGCGCTCAGGGCCTCAGCCGGCCGGCCCGGCCCGCCCCCGGCCTAGAACTGCCGCAAGAAGCGCACATCGTTCTGGTAGAACAGCCGGATGTCGTGAATCCCGTAGCGGATCATGGCGATCCGCTCGATGCCGAAGCCGAACGCCCACCCGGTCCAGACCTCCGGATCGTAGCCCACGTTCTCGAAGACCTGCGGATGAACCATGCCGCAGCCGGCGATTTCCAGCCATTCCTTGCCCATCTGCCGGGTCAGGGGACTGGAAAAGTCGATCTCGAAGCTCGGCTCCGTGTAGCTGAAGTAGTGAGGGCGAAAACGAATCCGCGTCTTCGGCCCCATCAATTCCCGAAACACGAACTCCACCGTCCCCTTCAGATCCCCCACCGTGACCCCCCGGTCCACGTACAACCCCTCGACTTGGTGGAAGGTCGGGTTGTGCGTGGCGTCCGCCGTGTCCCGCCGGTACACCCGCCCGGGCACGATGATCCGGACCGGCGGTGGCTGCTGCTTCATGACCCGGATTTGGACCGAGGAGGTGTGCGTGCGCAACAGCAACCGCGGCTCGGTGGGCAGGTAGAAGGTGTCCTGGGTGTCTCGGGCCGGATGGTCCGCCGGCGTGTTGAGCGCGTCGAAGCAGTGGTAGTCGTCCTCGATCTCCGGCCCGTCCGCCACGGCAAAGCCGAGCTTCCGGAAGCTCCGGACGATGTCCTCGGTCACCTGGGTCAACGGGTGCCAGTGGCCCAGCCGGCGCCGGCGGCCCGGGGCGGTGAAATCGACCGGTTCCTTGGGCCGGAGGGCGGCGTCTTCGAGCTCCTGCCGGCGTGCGGCCAAGGCTGCTTCCAACTCGGCCTTCGCCTGGTTGATGGCCTTGCCGGCGGCCGGACGTTGTTCCTTGGGCAGTTGGCCAAGCTGTTTGAGCAGGGCCGTGAACCGGCCGTGGCTGCCCAAGTGCGCCGCCTTGGCCCGATCCAGCGCCGCCAGATCGCCCGCCGCCGCGAAGTCCTTCAAAGCCGCCTCCTTCAGCGGCCCGATCTGCTCGATGATCTCTGCCATGTCGATCAGTCCCGGTCCCGATGGAATCAGGAAACGCGCGACAACGCCATCCCGAACCCGCCCCTGCCGGCGGAAACTCCCCCGCTCAACGCAACGAGGCGGCCGCATGGACCGCCCCGTCGAAACGCGCGTGTCGCCGAACCCGACCTCAGGCCACGGCCGGTTGGGCCGATCGTTTCTTCTCCAAACCCTCGCGGGCGGCTTCCACCAGCTTGGCGAAGGCCGGGGCGTCGGTCGCCGCCAAGTCGGCCAGCATCTTGCGGTTGACCTCGATGCCGGCGGCGTAAAGCCCCTCGATGAAGCGGCTGTAGCTCAGGCCCATGGACCGCACCGCGGCGTTGATCCGGACCTGCCAGAGCCGCCGGAAGTCACGCTTGCGGGTGCGCCGGTCGCGATAGGCGTACTGCAGGCCGTGATCGATGGCGTCGGAAGCATAGCGGTAGAGTTTCGACCGCCGCATCCGGAAGCCCTTGGCGGCCTTGATCATCCGCTTGCGGCGACGACGGGATGCCGGGGAATTGGTGACTCGCATGGGAACTCTCCTCGCTGCTCAGGGTTAGTGACTGAAGGGCAGGCACTCCTTGACGCGGCTGGCATCGCCGGGCGGCGCCTCGACCTGTTTCCGAAGCCGCCGACGACGGTCCGGACTCTTGCTGGCCAGAAGGTGGCGGCGGCCGGCGTGGGACCGCATCACCTTCCCCGTGGCCGTGATCTTGAACCGCTTGGCCACGGATTTGCGGGTTTTCTGATTTCTCGCGCGTCGCATTGAACGTCCAGTTTCGATTCCAAAAAGAGCGCGCACTATAGGCAGCCCCTCACGGGGACGCAAGCACCAACCGCCGGTTTTTCGGACGCCTGAGCGCCTGCCCCCTGCCCTCCGACGCCGGCGTCCCGCCACCGGACCGCCCAAGGTTCCCGGAATCCTCACCGGGCGGCCCGCCGCACCTCCCTCGACCCGGCGGCGGAGAAAAACATGGCCGTCCCGGCCTCCGCCGGCGAAAATCCCGAAAATCCCTGAAGAAAGCAACGGCGATGAAGACGACAACGCTCGCGACGGTGAGGCTGGCCGCGGCAGCGGCCCTGCTGGCGGCCCTTGCGCCAAGTCCGGCGGCCGGGGCGGACCACACCGCGCCCTACCCGCCCAGCCCGGTGATCGCCGGGATCCAATTCGACCAGACCACTTGGTTCAAGGCCGCCCCGGGCAGCGATCAATTCGGCACGACCTGGGCCCGGGACGGCCACCTCTACACGGCTTGGGGGGATGGCGGCGGCTTCGGCGGCACGAACTCGAAGGGCCGATCCAGCCTCGGCGTCGCCCGCCTCGAAGGGACCCCGCCGCATTGGCGGGGAGTGAACATCTGGGGCGGCTTCAAACCTCTCTCGCCGCAAAAGCCGATCCGCGGCAAGACCAGCAGCGGTGTGATCGCGCTGGACGGGGCCATCCACCTCTACGTGGTGGAACAAGGCGTCTGGACGAACAATCGCCTCTGGCGTTCGACCGACCTGGGCATGAGCTGGAAGGACCTCGGCCCGGTGTTCAACGAGCCGGACGCCGCGTTCGCCGACCCGGGCATCCTGCAGTTCGGCCCGGATTACCAAGGCGCGCGCGACCGGTTCGTGTACGGCTACAGCGAAAAACCTTGGAAGGACGGCCTGGCCCTGTTCCGCGTGCCCGGGAAACGACTGGCCCGGCGGGAGGCCTACGAGTTCTTCGCGGGCATGGACGCTCACGGCAGGCCGCGTTGGACCCGGGACATCCGCAGGATGAAACCCGTTTTCACCGATCCCCGCGGAACCGAATGGGGCGTGACCTGCGTCTTCGCTCCGGCCCTGAAGCGTTACCTCATGGCGGTGCGTCACGACGGCGACTCGGGCGCGTGGGGGTTGTTCGACGCGCCGGAACCGTGGGGCCCTTGGACGGTCGTCGCCTACGGTGACGACTTCCCCGGGTGGACTTGGACGGTCGATCCGCACGGCGCCAGCGCCGGCCGGCCCGCTTGGATGCACACCTTCCCCGCCAAGTGGATGAGTCCCGACGGCACGACCTTGTGGCAGATCTCCGACCGGGGCGACCAGTTCAACCTGGTCAAGGCGCGACTGCTCCTCCGGCGGAACCCAACCCGGCCGTGAGGAGCCGACAAACGGGCCGGGCTCTCCCGGCCCGGCCGCCACTTCAGGGCGATCCCGGTGAGGGGGCGGTCTTCGTGCGGCCGGAACCGGGCGTAGCGGGTGCGCCGTTGGTGCCCGGCGGCCGCGCAAGTGGACGCGGGCTCGCCCCGGCGGCGGGGTTGGTCCTCGAAAGCATCAACGACGGAGCGGCGTTCGACGCCATCCGTTGCTGCAGGGTGGTCAACGGCGTCGGGCGCAGGTGCCATGCCTGGCAATTGGTGCAGAAATAGTACCGGGCCAGGAACTCCGGCGTGGGGGTCCAGCGTCGGACCGCGTTGGTGCGGGCGGCACCGGCGCCAACGCCTGCCGGCGTGGCGGCGGCCGCCGCGGCCGCGCCCCGGGCCGCCTGCCCTGCCTGCGGCGAAGCGGCCGCCGTCTTGCGCAGCCCTTGCAACGCATCCCGCACTGCAAAGACGTAGAAAGGCGACCCGCCTTCGACGATCGGTTGCGCCCGCAGCCAACCGCCCGTGGCCACCACCGCCCCCAACAGGATCAGCCCCCGCCGCCAGACGGCGGCCGACGGGAATGAACGCTTCACACCGGAACCGAGCTTTTTCATGGCGTCACGTTCCCCAAGTTAGGACGGGAGGGCGCCGGCGCAACCACGGCCGAGGTCGCCGGCTGCGGGACCGCTCCGGAACCCGCGCCCGACTCGAGGCCGAACACCGTGTCCACCAAGGCGAACGCCCGGTCGAACAACGCCCGTTGAGCCGGCGTGGGCACCACCTTCTCGGTGAAGCCCATGGCTTGGTCACTGAAGCGCTCAGCCGCGCTGACCACCACCAGCCGCCGTTGCCCGGTGTCGATGACCGCCTGACCGGCCGTCCATGCGGCCCGCGCCCGGGCTTCCGCCTCCGAGCTCAGCAGGCCCGTTTCTTTCAAAACTGGCACGGCGGCGTCGGCCTGGATTTGCCGGGAGAACATCACCAACCAGCGGTTCACTTCCCGGCCGCGGCGCCCGGCCAATTGCCGCAGCGTGTCGAGATCCTCCGGCCGCCGCACGATAAAAGCCATGGCCGGCTCGATCCCCTCCGCCCGACGCAGGTGATCGTACAGATCGGTCCGCGCGTCCTCGTCCATCAGGAGAAACGCTGAGAACGCCCCCGTCCGAAGGACCCATTGGACGAACACGTCGAAGCGCTGTTCGTAGGGCGCGTCGGTGGTGAACGTCCGCAGGCCATAGGCCGGTTCATCCGCCGGCGTGGCGAAGAACAACACGCGGCCGGGGGCGACCGGCTCGGGATAACCGGCCCGCCAGTCCTCGGCCAGCCTCACGACCCATCCGGCCACCCACGCCGTCACCAGGGCTCCGGCCACCGTGGCCAGCCATCGGCGCGGCGAAGAGCTGGCGGCCAGCAGGTAAACCAACAGCCCCAAGGCGGCCAACAGCGCGCAGCGACGCACCATCGCCCCCAGGGGCGAATCGCGGTGGTTGAGCCAGTTCAGCGCGTTGAGCAGGTACTCGTACTTCCCGGGGTAGAAGATCTCGAAGTTCGAAAAGATCGTGCTGTCCGCAAAGGCCAGCACCCGCCCGCTGCCGAACCGCGAGGCCACCGACACCGCAAAAAGCCCGGTCTTCATCTTCGGGTCGTCGTGGGGCGGCGGGTAGAAGTTGTTGACCGAGTAGATGGCCCGCAGCGACTTCGCGTGGCCGACCGTCAACACCGTCCGCGTGAACAGACTCGTCGGCTGGATCGACGCCGGCCCGCGGAACTTGAAAAACGTCATCCCGTGGGTGAAAGGCGTGCTCCGGCGCGGCAGGTCGATGAGCTGGAAGAAGTCCGCATCCAAGTCGAACAACACGTCGTCCCGGAAGAAAAACCCGAACGGCTCGCAAATCGGGTTCAGGTGGGAGGTCGAGCCGAAGACGTTGGTGTGGTCGCCGATGACCAGCAGGCCGCCGCCGTTGCGCACGAACTCGAGGACGAGGTTCCGCTCCTCCTCGCCCAAGGGCACGTTGGGCAGGTAGATCATCAACACGCTGGCCCCTTCGAGGTCGGCCCGGGTCAGACGCGTCTTCACCTCGCGCACTTCCTTGAACAGGCCGAACCACCGTTTCAGCACGGCGTAGTTGTAACCGGAGTCGGCGCCGTACCAGTTGCGATCGTACGGCCGGCTGGTGGGAGACCACTCGGTGTGGAAGGTGCTGATGACCAGGCGGCCCTGCTTGGGCGTGCCTTGGGGCTCCCAAAACGCCACCAGCCACAGCACCGCCATGGCGGGCAACGCCACCGCCAACCGCCATCGCGGCTGGCGCACCTTTACCGGCGCCACCGCGGGCGACGGGCGCAGGATCCGGCCCAGCAGCGGCCGCGCCGCCAGCATCAACGGCAGGTACAACGCCGCATGGGCCAGCGGCCCGACCAACGGGCTGATGGGCAGTTCCTCCGTTTCGTACCCCACGTAGTCGCACAACGCGAGGAACAGGCTCACCCAGAGGACGAACTGCACCACGGCCACCGCCGCCAGCAACAGCGCCAGCCAACCCACCCGGCTCCAAGCCGCCTTCAATGTCCCGGCCCGCAGGAACAATCCGGCCGCCCCCACCGCCAAACCCGTCGCCGGCAGCCACAGCCAGAGGTTGTCCGCCGAAACCGAAAACCGCAGCGGCCCGGCCATCGTCGTCAGAAACAGATCGCCCTCGAAACTCGACACCGGCAGCCCCGCGCCGTGCAGCAGGAAGGCCGCCATCCCGGCCAGCCCGGGCAGGCCGTCTTTCCACCGCATGGCGGCGTAGTCACACGCCCGCCAGGCCGCCAGCCCGAGAATCCAGGCCCCCAGGTTCAACCACAACACCTGCCGCCAGCGTTCCCGGATCCCGGCGCCCACCCCGCCCTGAGCCGCCCGGACCGGCCAGAAATCCGCCGCCAAACCCAACGCCCACAACAAGACCGCCCAACCCGCCCCGTGCGGCCACAGGACGAAGGCAAACACTTTGGCCAGCCAGGAAAGCGCGTTCATGAGCCGGGCGGTCCCACGGTGTAATCCAGCAGCGAACGGATGAACTGAATGCTCGCCGGGTCGTATGTTTCAAAGCCCTCGACGTTGCGGTTCTGGAGCATTTCCGAATCCCCGATGACCGCCATCCGGCCCTGGCCCATGGGCAGGACGCCCACCAGCGGCCAGTTGTCGTAGGTGCAAATGACCGCCAGCCTCGGGTTGGTCGTTTCCAGCGGCCAGGCGCTGAAGAACGACACCCGGTGGCCGAACATCTCGCGGTCGAAAAACCGTCCCAAGGGCAGCCCGCGCACCCGCAGTCCGTGATCCTCCAGGAACTGCCGGGCAAACCGGTAGTGCGGAAAACCGCACGCCAGCCAGAACGTTCCCCCCCGTTCGATGAACGCCTCGAGGTCCCGCTGCTCGGTGCGGTCGATCACCCGTTGCGGGGCCGTCATCACCAGCAACCGCGCTTGGTCGAGCAGCTCCCGGTCCCACGCATCCGCCGCGATCGGCAGCAGGCCGTAGCGCATCAGGTTGATGGTCAGCCCGTGCAGCCCGTTGTCCATGCTCGAGTGCCTCGAAGCCTCGGGTTGATGCGAGAAGTCCACGATCGCGAGGCGCGTGCGGCTGTAGGCGGTGTCCCACGGGACCTGGCCGGTGGGCCGGTGTCCCCACCAGGCGTAAACCGCCGCCAACCCCAGCCACCACACCACCGCCCGCCGCCGCCCGGCCGCCAGCAAACCCGCCGCCAACGCGACCGCCAGCAGCCCCGCCATCCAACGGCCCGCGGCACCGTGCCCGGCGTCCCATAATGGCGCCTCGGACAGCCACGAGATTCCCGCCCGCATGATCTCGTAGGACCGCGGCATGTTGTTGCAGAAGAAACTGGTGGTGTCGCCGAAAACCAGCACCCGGCCCTGGCCGACCCGTTCCCCCGCCACCAACACCAAGTCGCCCAGCCGCTCCTCCGCTTGGTACCGGAAGTCGCCAATGTAACCGCGCTGCTCGTCCGAGGCCGTCGTCCCCCAATCGCCATACCCGTACCGCCCCAGCACCAGCGGCGTCGCCGGCGTTTCCAACCGCAGCGACGCCCCCACCAGAATGGCCGGACGGTTCTCCGGCGGGTGATCGCGCAGCTCGCCAAAGGGCGTTCCCTGCCGGAAGTCGTAGGAGTTGAACCAGCCCTGGGGAAAGAACTGCGCCGAGTCGTGGTTCAGCCGGATGTGACACGGCTCCAGCAGGTCGTTGATGTGGTTGCGGCCGTTCTTGATGAAGGTGTGATCGCCCAACACCCACAAGCGGCCGCCGTTCCGGACGAAGTTCCACAGCCGCTCCCGCTGCTCCGCCGTCAGGGGAAAATCGACGTTGGTCAGCACCAAGACTTCATCGCCCTTCAGCTCTTCCGGCAGGTCCTTGACGATCTCCGTCTCGCAGCCGAACAGCCGCGCATACTCCGGGAACAAGCCGTACATGCCGCCCGCCGCCCGGCCGTAGCGCGTGTAGTCCGGCTTGGTGAAGCTGACCACGCCCTTCTCGACGAAGACCATCTTCAACGGCCCGGGATGCCGCCAAGCGGTCGGCGGCGCCCACAGCCAGAGTCCCGCCAACGCCGGCAGCGCCACAGCCCAGCTCCAGCGCGGATTCGGCGGTTTCAACCCGAGCCAGCCAGCCGCGCCG
>RFJD01000208.1 GCA_003695015.1 Verrucomicrobiota bacterium
AAAAACCTCCCGATCACCAGCGGGAGATCCACGAAATCCCAAGTGTGCGGGTGCATGGGGTTGATGCGGCCAAACGGGGCATAATACTGCCCCGCCTTCAATTGCAGGCCCCAGGGCAGCGCCGTGCTTTCCAAATACGCCTCCTCGGCTTCAAAGCTGGTCTCGCCGGCGGAATCGATTTGCGCCACCAGATTCGCCTGGCCGTGAAAATAGGGATCCACCGCGCCATCCAGCGTCAATTCGAGGTTCTGGACGGTGAAACCATTCTGCTTCGGATCATGGCCACCGAATTGAAGTGACTCGAGATGGCGGGAGCTGGAGCCCCCGGCGCTGGCCAAGGCGTCGAAACTGAGGTTGGCATACGCCGAGCCTCCTCCCACCGAGAACGGCGGGCTCGGCGCCGTCCAAGTTCTGTCCGACGGCGCGGGCTCCGGCGGCAACCCGGACTCGGCCGGCGGGGGCGGTGACGAATTGACCGGACCGCCGGGCGCTGCGAGGGCTGGTTCGCCGGCCTCCGTCGTTGGCGGTGCGGTGCCATTCGTCACCGAAGAGCCGGCTTCGAGGCGTCGAATCTCTTCGGTGAGGCGCTGGATGGCCGCTTGGTGTTCGCGAACAGCCCGGGCAAACGCCTCATTGGCTTCGCGGAGTTCGGTCTTCAACTGTTCGATTCTCGCGGAGGACGGATCCTTCGGCGGGGCTGGTTCCGCCGGGGAACCGTTCCATGCGCTCGTCAGGATCAACCAGAGACAGAAGTGTTTTTTCACGGATGTCTGACAATCATGCGGGTGGTCGGCGTGAACCGACGACACCCAAGGGTTCATGGATTTCCGGCAACGGACCGAGTCGCGGGCGCGACGCGGCCGGAAATCCCTACATCCGCGTCAAGCCCGCCAAAGAGGGAGCGAAGGCGTCCAAAGGCGGGGCTCGCGGAGGAGAGGCAAGGTGGGTTTCTTCAGACGCCGGAGCGACGGGAGGCAAAGGGCGCCAGGGGAGGAAAGAATCGGGTCGCGGTGGAAGGGGGTCGGTTGGGGTCGGGACGTGGGCGGTTCCGGCGGCGTACTCGGTGAGAAAACAAACGTGCTGGGGCTGGGCGGCATCCGCGTGCAGCCATTTGTGAACCGTGGGCGAGAACGCCAGCCACGGGATGAACGCCCAGAGCAGGAGAAGCCCCATCCCGACGGCACGGCATCGTGGCCGGGCGCGTGTTAAGCTGGCATCTTCAGGTGTCACCATTCACGTGCGTGTGGCGCTTGCTCGTATGACGCGCGGATCGTGCCCCTTATTCTCGCCTCGAAAGACCGGCGGTCAACCGGCAATCCGAGGACTGGACAGGCGAGTTGGATGGGATGCCGCCTTCGCCGGAGGGCCGACACCGTGGGGGCGCTGGCAGCGGGAGAGCGGCAGAGCGCGGAGCGTGAGAGCGTGGAGCGTGGAGCGTGGCAGCTTGGGTCGGACGCGGTCTGTCTTTGTGGCGCGGTTGGTCCTACCGGCCCGGATCCGGCGGGGGCGGCAGCGGTTCCAGCTCGGCCAGGGAGGTCCACGGGCCCTTGGCGTGGCCGCTGGTGGCGGTGAGCCGCAACGCGCGAACCTCGACCGGCTCGAACCGCACCGTCTGCGGGCGGGCGGTGGCCGGCAGTTCGCCCGCGGCCACGGTGCGCCATTGTCCCGGGGCGGTTTCGACCTCGATCCGGTAGCCCTTGATCCAGCCGTTGCGGTTGTTGTCCGAACGCGGCGTCAACCGCACCCCGCCGAGCACGGCCGGCTTGGCGAACTCGATTTCCAAGAAATGCGGGAACCCGGGCGTTTCGTCGCCCCAGGCGGTGTGCCACATCGTGCGCGGATCGCCGTCCAAGGCCAGCTTCGGCGGGTGGTCGGGATGGAAACTGTCGGCCCGGCGGACCCGGGCGCCGAACCGCTCGGCCGCGGGGGGCGGTTGCAAGAGGGCTTCGAGCTGCTCGATCGAGAGTTGCGCCTCGGGTTGGAAGGCGTCGCTGGCCAGGTAGCGTTCGAGGCTGAGGGCCAGTTGACGGCGGGGCGCGTTGGTCAGGCCGTCCGGCCAAAGGCCCATCGAGGAAACCAGCACCCGGCCGCGGCCCACGCGGGCTTCGAAGGCCAGGGCCAGACGGCGGTTGGTCACCCAGTCGTCGATCATCCGGATCAGCGGCTTCGCCTCGCGCGGCAGGGGATCGAGGATCATGGCCCGGGCGCCGTGGATGAGGTACCACCACTGCCAGTTCGAGTGGGATTCGGTGGGAAACTCGCGGAAGGCCGGATGCGCGGGATCGACCAGGATGCCGAGGGTGTGCGGGGCCTGGCGGCGCGTCCAGGCCGTGTTCCAGAAGATGCTGGAGAAGCCGGTGGCCACCGGGCCGAACTCGTCCCCGGCCACCCGGGAGGGCGGGATGTGGAGGAAGACGCGGGCGCCTTCGGCCAGGAGACGGCGGGTCCCGGCGTCGATGCCTTCCGGCCCGACCACGCGCCAGTGGACCTCCGGTCGGCAGGGCAGTTCGGGCTGGCGGGCCGGGTAGAGCCAGAGATCCCAGTCATTGGCGAAGGGAGTGTCGGCGATGGCGACCTCGAGCCGGAGCTGGCGGGCGCGGGTCGCGGCGGGCAGGTCGGCGCGGACCGTGCCGGCGATGGTGTCGTTGCCCAGCGGGATGGTCCGGGGGTCGAAGGCGCCCTCGGCCAGAGCCGTGCCGTTGGTTTCGATCAAGCGCCAGCGGACGACGGCGTTGGTCAGCGGCGCGGGGCCGAAGTGGGCGAGGCGGATGCGGGCCTCGAGGCGTTCGCCGCCGGTGAAGACGCGCTTGGGCAGGAGGGCCAGGGGCACGGTGGCGTTGCAGAACCGCCGGAACTCGGCGGCGGTGATATAGCCCTTCTCGTCCCAGAACGGATCCAACACGCCGACCAGCGCGGTGCCTTGGCCGGGGAAGTCGTGGAGGTCGAGCAACTGGAACCCGCCCATGTCCGGCGTGCGGAGGGCCGACTCGATTTCCTCCTTGTAGCAAAGGGCCTGCAGTTTGCCGGAAGCGAACAGGAACTCGTCGGCAAGGTCGGCCATGCCGTGGGCGGCGAGGCTGTCGGCGAAGATGTCGAAGTTGAAGGCGCGCATGACGCCGGTGTACTTGGCCCGCTCCTTCAGGTTCGGGTACACGCACCATTGGCCGATTTCGTGGCTGACGACCGGGACGTCATAACGGCGGATGAAGTCGCCGTAGTCGGTGACGGTTTCCGGCGGGCGGGCGTTGATGCGGCTGTTGAGACCCGCGCCCCAGGCTTGGATGCGGGGGGTGGGCGTGACGTGATAGTCGTTCTCCGGGATGATCGGCCAGCCGGCGGCGCTGGTGTAGAGGCGGCGGGGATCGGCCTGCCGCCAGAGCGTGACGAAGCGCCCGAGCCATTTGCGTTGGACGCGTCCCGCCGGTTCGTTGCCGTACGCGAGGAAGCAGAAGGAGGGGTGGTTGCCGTAGGCCCGGAGGATGCGGTCGGCCTCGCGCATGAGGAAGTCGCGAACCTTCGGGTCGTCGAGGCTGGTTCCGGAGTTGGCCCACGAGGCGCACTCGACGTGGAGGTAAAAGCCGAGTTCGTCGGCGGCTTGGAAGGCGGCTTCCGGCGGGCACCACGAGTGGAACCGCATGTGGTTCAAGCCGTGCGCCCGGCAGACGCGGAACACCCGCCGCCAGGAATCGACGTCCGTGGGCGGATGGCCCGTCAGGGGAAAGACGCAGCATTCCAACGTGCCACGGAGGAACGTGCGCCGGCCGTTGATGGTGAACTGCGTTCCTTCCCGTCCGATCTCACGCAGGCCGAAGGTGGTTTGGACCTGGTGGCGGGTCGTTGGTTCGTCGCCCGGGACCAGCGTGGCGGTCAGGCAATAGACGTTGGGGGCGAACTCGTCCCAGAGGCGCGCGTGCGGACCGAGCGGCAGATCGACCTCGGCCACGTCCCCGACCGGCAGGATGCGCAGCTTTTTCTCCACCGGCGGCGGCTCGTGAGGCGGGGATGTTTCAGAACGCGCCTCCAGCCGGAGCACCGCAGCCGCCTCGCGGCCGGTTCGATTGCCGAACTTCAACCGCACCCGCACGGCGCGCCGGGTCACGTCCGGAAACACCTGCAGGTCCTCGATCCAGACCGGCGGGGTGGCGAGGAGCTCGAGCCGGCCGACCAGGCCGTTCCAGTTGCCCTGGGTGTGGTCGCTGATGCTGTGGGAATTGCGGCCCACCGGGACGAGCATCCGGTTGTCCACCCGCACGGTGAGCCAATGGCGGCCGGGGGTGACGCCCGGGGGAAGCTCGTAAACATGGGGGGTGGACAGCGAGTCCTGCGAGCCGAGCCGGCGGTCGTCCCACCAGACCGTGGTGCCCCAGTGGGGCCGTTCCAGCCGCAACACCAGACGCTGGTTTCGCCAGGATTTGGGCACGTCCACCGGGCGCCGGTACCAAGCGGGGCCGACGTAATACTTCCGCGGCGTCAGCCAGAACGGGACCTTGATGCGGCCGGGCTGGCGGTAGGGGGCGTAGCGCGGATCGGTGAAGAAACTGCGGTCCACGATCGAGCCGGTCCAAGGCGTGTCCACGCGGATGTCCTCGCCCAGACCGCGCT
>RFJD01000209.1 GCA_003695015.1 Verrucomicrobiota bacterium
CCGATTGTATCCGCGGCCGCAGGATGCGTTGGAGCGGATTCGGAACCGGCATCCCGGGTTGGGTTTGTGCATCGATATCGGTCACACCCAACGGATCGGCGTGAATCCGGCGGAGGCCATCCGGCAGGCCGGTTCCCGCGTGTTCGACGTCCACACGAAGGACGTGAGCGCGGCGAGCCCGGAGGGGCGAACGGTGGAGATCGGCCGTGGCGTGATCGACATTCCCGCGGTGATCGAGGCGCTGCATGACGTTGGTTATCAGGGCTTTCTGTCGTTCGAGCACGAGAAGGATCCGGACGATCCGCTGCCCGGCTTGGCGGAATCGGTGGGGTACATCCGGGGAGTGATCCGGATGATGGCGTGAGGCGGGGCCGCGACTTGCGAGTCGGGCGGGATTGCTCCATGATACGCGTCCGATCGGCCGGTTGGCGGCCGTCGGGGTTGGAGTTCACCACATGACCATCAGCGAGAAACTCAACGAGGCGATGAACGCCCAGATCGGGGCGGAATTCGCGGCTTCGATTCAATACGTGGCCGTTTCGGCCTATTTTGCCGCGGAGGGCCTGGTTCGGCTGGCGGCGCGGTTCGACCAGCAGGCCAACGAGGAGCGCGATCATGCGCTCAAGTTGATCAAGTACCTGCTGGACACCGGCGGCAAGGTGCGGATTCCGGCGATCCCGGCCCCGAAATGCGAGTTCGGGAGCGTGGCCGAGGCGGTGGAGATGGCCCTCGAGCAGGAAAAACAGGTCACACGCCAGATCAACGAGCTGATGGCGATCGCGGTGGAGGATCGCGATTTCGCGGCCCAGAACCTGTTGCAATGGTTTGTGGCTGAACAGGTTGAGGAAGTCGCCAACATGGACAACCTGCTGAAGGTGGTCCGGCGCGCGGGCGAGGAGAACCTCATCTACGTCGAAAGCTATCTGGGCGATCAGGCCAGCCAGGTGGCCAGCGGGCCCGGGGAGTGAGGCCGCGGAGACGGGGCCATGGTTGCGGGCAAAAAAATCTCCAAAAAACCCATTGACACCGAAACGGTGGCTCCGTACAGTTCGCGTCTCGATTCTGGACGGACGAGCTGAGACCGTCGGTCTTCGCCGGAGGCCGAGCCCCGGCGGGCGAAGAGCGATGGTTTCTTTTAGTCTCCGGGACAACAGAGGTGTTTGGGACACGGATTTGCCCATGTAGCTCAGCCGGTAGAGCGCGTCCTTGGTAAGGACGAGGTCACCAGTTCGAACCTGGTCATGGGCTCCAGACCTTTTGCAGGACACACGAACCAACGAAGACTGAGCAGGAATCGCAATGGCTAAAGAGCAATTCCAACGGACCAAGCCCCACGCCAACATCGGCACCATCGGGCACATCGACCACGGCAAGTCCACGCTGACCGCCGCGATCGTCAAGGTGCAGGCCGAAAAGGGAATGGCGACCCCCATTTCCTACGCGGACATCACCAAGGGCGGCACGGTCCGTGACGAAACCAAGACCGTCACCATCGCCATCTCGCACGTCGAGTACGAGAGCGAAAAGCGCCACTACGCCCACGTGGACTGCCCGGGCCACGCCGACTACATCAAGAACATGATCACCGGCGCGGCCCAGATGGACGGCGCCATCTTGGTGGTGGACGCCTCCGAGGGTCCCATGCCCCAGACCCGCGAGCACATCCTGCTCGCCCGTCAGGTGGGCGTGCCGGCCATTGTGGTGTACCTGAACAAGGTTGACTTGGTGGACGATCCCGAGCTGCTCGACTTGGTGGACATGGAGCTGCGGGATCTGCTCAACAAGTACGACTTCCCGGGCGACGACACCCCGATCATCCGGGGCAGCGCCAAGGCGGCATTGGAAGGCAAGCCCGAGGGCATCAAGTCCATCGAGGAGTTGCTCAAGGCCTGCGACGAGTTCATCCCGCTGCCGACCCGCGAGATCGACAAGCCGTTCCTCATGAGCATCGAGGACGTGTTCAACATCGAGGGTCGCGGCACCGTGGTCACCGGTCGGGTGGAGCGCGGCGTGCTCAACCGGATGGACGAGGTCGAGATCGTCGGTCTGGGCGAGACCCGCAAGACGGTGGCCACCGACATCGAGATGTTCCGCAAGCTGCTGGACAAGGCCCAGGCGGGCGACAACGTCGGCGTGCTGCTGCGGGGCATCAAGAAGGACGAGGTCGAGCGCGGCATGGTGCTGGCCAAGCCCGGCTCCATCACCCCGCACACCCATTTCAAGGCGGAGGTTTACGTGCTGTCGAAGGAAGAAGGCGGCCGGCACACGCCGTTCTTCAGCAACTACCGGCCGCAGTTCTACTTCCGCACGACCGACGTCACCGGCACCATCACCCTGCCCGAAGGGGTTGAAATGGTGATGCCGGGCGATAACGTGTCGGTCGAGGTCAAGGTCATCGCGCCGATCGCCATGGAGCGCGGCCAGCGGTTCGCGATCCGCGAGGGCGGCCGCACCATCGGCGCCGGCCGGGTGACCGAGATTCTGGACGACTGACGTGGTCCGGGGTCGGGCGGGCTGGCGGAGCCCGTCCGGCCTCCGGCCGCGGCCACGGCCCGGAGGGCCAGGGCTGCAGACCGTGCGACAGGGCGGTAGCTCAATTGGTAGAGTAGCGGTCTCCAAAACCGTCGGTTGGGGGTTCGAGTCCCTCCCGCCCTGCCAAGCGGCCCGCCGGGCCGCCGCCTTGTGGGGAGGGGTGGCAGAGTGGTCGAATGCGGCGGTCTTGAAAACCGTTAGGGCGCAAGCCCTCGGGGGTTCGAATCCCTCCCCCTCCGCCAACCGGAAAACGACAACCGACAAGACAACGTGAGCGGACTGGGCACACTCCTCATCTGGGTGCTGATCATTGGCGGCACCTTTGTTTACTTGTGGCGCAAAGGCCACTTGATGCAGTTGTCGCGCTACGTCGCCGAGACGCGCGAGGAGCTGCGCAAGTGCAACTGGCCCACCTGGCAGGAGTTGAAGGGCGCCACCGTGGTGGTCATGATCACCATCATCTTGTTGGGCCTGTACATCGCGGCCGCGGATTTCGTCATCTTGACGGTCGTACGCCGAATCCTGCCCAAACTGTGACCTCCCGGCCCGAATCCGACATGAAGTACCAGTGGTTTGTGCTCCACACCTTGTCCGCCCAGGAACTCAAGGTGAAGGAGAGCATCGAGAAGCGGGCGAAGTCCGAGGAGGTGGACCAGTACATCCAAGAAGTCTTGGTGCCGATGGAGAAGATCGCCGAGGTCCGCGGCGGCAAGAAGAACGTCAGCAAGCGCAAGCTCTATCCGGGCTACGTCTTCATCAAGATGGCCCTCTACAACGAGGATGGCCGTTTGATCGAGAAGCCGTGGTACTTCATCCGGGACACCCAAGGGGTGATCGGTTTCGTGGGGGGGGATCGGCCGACGCCGACCCCCGACGAGGACATCGCGGAGATCAAGGCCCGGATTGCCGAATCCGAGGAAATCGAACGTCCGAAGGTCGAATTCGAGCCGGGCGAGAGCGTGAAGATCAACGACGGCCCCTTCCAGAATTTCAACGGGGTGATCGAGGAGGTCGATCCGGAGCGGGGCAAGCTCAAGGTGACGGTGAACATCTTCGGCCGGAGCACGCCCGTCGAACTCGAGTACTGGCAGGTCGAAAAAGCTTGAGGCACATCTATGGCGAAGAAGGTAACCGGAATCATCAAGTTGCAAATCCCGGCGGGCCAGGCGAATCCGGCGCCGCCGGTGGGCCCCGCCTTGGGTCAGCATGGCGTCAACATCATGGCGTTCTGCAAGGAGTTCAACGCCCGGACCAAGGACCAGGCCGGCCTCATCATCCCGGTGGTCATCACCGTTTACCAGGACCGGTCCTTCACCTTCATCACCAAGTCGCCGCCGGCGGCGGTGTTGTTGAAGAAGGCCGCCGGGATTGCCTCCGGCTCGAAGGAGCCCAACCGCGAGAAGGTCGGCAAGGTGACGCGCAAGCAATTGGCCGAGATCGCCAAGACCAAAGCCAAGGATTTGAACGCCAACAGCGAGGAAGCCGCCATTCGCATCATCGCCGGAACCGCCCGCAGCATGGGCATCGAGGTGGTCGATTGACGGTTTTGTCCTGAAGGCAGCAACCGCGGGAGAGCCGCAAGCTCGCACGAACCGCAATTCATCCCATGGCCAAGAAGCACAGCAAACGTTATCGACAAGCCCTCGCGATGGTGGACCGGGATCGGTCCTACCCGCTGGAGGAAGCCGCCGAGCTGGTGAAGAAGTTCCCGCCCACCAAGTTCGACCAGACCGTCGAGCTGGCGTTCCGGCTGGGCGTGGATCCGCGCCAGTCCGACCAGATGGTCCGCGGCACTGTTTCCCTGCCCCATGGCAGCGGCAAACAGGTGCGCGTGGTCGTTTTCGCCAAGCCGGGCTCCGCGGCAGACGCCGCCAAGGAGGCCGGCGCCGAGTTCGTCGGGTTCGAGGACCTGATTCAGAAGGTTCAGGGTGGCTGGACCGATTTCGACGTCGCCATCGCCACCCCCGAGGCCATGAGCGAGGTCCGCAAGCTCGGCCGCATCCTGGGTCCGCGCGGCCTGATGCCCAATCCGAAGACCGGCACCGTGACCGAGGACACCGCCAAGGCGGTGCAGGAGGTCAAGGCCGGCCGGGTGGAGTTCAAGGTGGACCGCACGGCCAACCTCCATGTGGTGGTCGGCAAGACCAGTTTCACCCCGGACCGTCTGGTGGAAAACGCCCGGGCGGTCATCGACGCCGTCAAGCGCGCCAAACCGGCCAGCGTGCGGGGCGCCTACATCCGCAACGCCGCCTTGGCCGCGACCATGAGCCCCTCGGTGCGGCTCGATCCGAAGGAATACCAATAACCCCTGCCCGCCATGCGTCCCGAAAAAGAAGCCCTGGTCCAGGAATATCTCAGCCGGCTCGGCGCCTCGCCCTTTGTCATCACGATCAACTACCAAGGGTTGAATGTCGCCGAGTTCACCGAATTGCGGCGTCGTCTGGCCGAGACCGAGAGCGAGGTGCACGTCGTCAAGAACACCCTGTTCCGGCGCGCCCTCAAGGAGGCCGGCCTGCCGGATTTCGGCGGTCAGCTTCGCGGCCAAGTGGCCTGTGTGACCGGCCGCAAGGACATCTCGGCGGCCGCCCGTGTCGTCAAGGATTTTCAGAAGGAATTCAAGAAGCTGGAGTTTGTCGTCGGCTGCCTCGATGGCGAGTTGTGCGATGCCGACATGCTGCAGCGGCTGGCCGACCTGCCGCCGCTGGACACGCTCCGCGGCATGCTGGTGGGCACCATCCAGGCGCCGGCGGGCAAACTGGTGCGGCTGCTCAACACGCCGGCCACCCAGTTGGTGCGGGTGATTCAGGCCCGCGTGGAAAAAGAACAACCGGCGGCCTGAGGCCCGCCGTCAACTTTCCCGCCGGGCCTCGGGGTCCGGCGGGATCAACCGACAACCTCAACAGTCCATCGTCGGCCGGCGGGCCGCCGGCTGAAACCTCCGAGGCCTCGGAGACGACGACACTGAAAGGAAAACCATGGCTGACATCGATGCATTGGTAGAGCAGTTGGGCAAGCTGACCGTTCTGGAGGCTGCCGAACTGGTGAAGAAGCTGGAAGACGCTTGGGGCGTGACCGCGGCGGCGCCGGTGGCGGTGGCCGCGGTCGGCGGCGCCGGCGCCGGTGGCGCGGCTCCCGCCGAAGAGGCCAAGACCTCGTTCGACGTGGTGCTGGCCTCGGTCCCCTCCGACAAGAAGATCGCCGTCATCAAGGCTGTCCGCGAAGTCAAGGCGGGCCTGGGTTTGGCCGATGCCAAGAAGCTGGTGGAGTCCGCTCCGCAGGCTGTCTTGCAGGAGGTCAACAAGGAAGATGCCGAGGCGGCGAAGAAGAAGCTGGAGGAGGCGGGCGCCAAGGTCGAGCTCAAGTAGCTCTCCAGCGGAAGATGCGGCGCGGCCGGAGCGGCCGGTCGCGCCGCCTCTCCCATGCCTTTGTCGCACGCGGAAACGGTGATTGAACGAGCGACCCCGAGCATCCGGGCGCTGCCATTGAAGATTGTGCCGGCGGCTCTCCGCCAGGGGAGGCGGAGCACCGGCCGGATTGTGCTTTGAGACCAACGGTCCGATTCGTCTTCGGCCCAGCCTGACCATGACCATGCCTACCCACGGAATCCAACGCCAGAACTTCGGGCGCATTCGGGAGGTCATCAGCCCCCCGAACCTCATCGAGGTTCAGCTCAACTCTTATCGCGAGTTCCTCCAACTGGACCTCGATCCCAAGAAACGCAAGAACATCGGGCTTCAGGCCGTCTTCAACGAGGTCTTCCCCATCGAAAGCTACGACGGTCGCACCGAGCTCAAGTACGACCACTACGACGTCGGCGAGGCCAAGATGGGCTGGCTCGAGTGCCTGCGCGAAGGCCTCACCTACAGTGCCCCGCTGCATGTGACCTTCCAGCTCCGGACCGAGGAAGAGACCAAGGAGGAAAAGGTGTACATGGGCGAGCTGCCGCTCATGACGCCGCAAGGCACCTTCGTCATCAACGGCGCCGAGCG
>RFJD01000210.1 GCA_003695015.1 Verrucomicrobiota bacterium
CTCCGGGTGAATCAGCGGGACATGATGGACTACACCGAGGCGCGCGTGCGGTTCTATCCGGACGGCACCTGCGACGCCTTCGAGGCCGTGCTGTTTTCCGACAACAGCGAGGAACAGCGGCTGAAACTGGAGGTCACCACCGGCCGCGAAATCGTGGAGGTGATCCGATGAAGTTGTCCCGCCGCCCCTCCCGCACAGCGCCTCCGCGCGGACGCGCCTCGTTCACCATCCTCGAGGTGCTGATCGCCCTGACGATCTTCTTCATCGCGATCTTCGCGATCCTGAACCTCGTCGGGCAGAACCTCCGCATCGCCCGTTCGTTGAGTCTGGGACAGCCGGACTTGGGCACCGTGGCGGCGGAGTTGTTCATGGTGGCCGCCACCAACCGGGATGTCCGGGGAGGCTCCCTCTCCGGCGATTTCGGCGAGCTGTACCCCGGCGCCAAGTGGTCGGCCGACCTGCAGTTGTGGCTGACCAACTCGAACAGCCGCGCCTTGGAAAACGGCCCCGGGCTCTATCGGGCCGAGGTCATCGTCAGTTGGCCCCGGAACGACCTCATCAAGGAACGCAAAACCGAGCTGCTGCTCTACCTGCCGTGATCATGAGGCCCGCGCCACGTCCATCGCTTCGCCGTCCCGCCGCCGGGGAAACCCGGGCGCCCGGTCGGACGCCAGCGCGGTCGGCCCGGCCCGCGGTCCGTTCCCCGGCCGGCTTCACGCTGTTGGAGTTGATCATCGCGCTGGCCATCTTCTCGATGGTCGTCAGCGCCATCTACGCCAGTTGGAGCGCCATCCTCCGCGCCTCCCGGGTGGGGGACGAAGCTGCCGCCGAGGCCCAGCGGGCCCGCGTGGCCACCCGCACCCTCCAGACCGCCCTCAACTCGGCCGTCATGTTCCTCGCCAACCCGGCCCTCTACCGCTTCGAGGCCGACACCAGCGGCGATTTCGCGGCTCTGAGTTTCGTGGCCCGGCTGCCCCGGTCGTTCCCCGGCAGCGGCTATTACGGGGACCAGGTCGTCCGCCGCGTCGCGTTCGTGGTGGAACCGGGCGAGGACGGCGTCAACGAGCTGCGCCTCATCCAGTTTCCCGTCCTCTCCGGCGAGATCAGCGACGAACAACTCCACCCCCTGACCATCGCGCGGGACGTGAGCCTGTTCATGCTCGAGTTCAGCGACGGCAAGGTGGACGAGTGGATGGACGAATGGCGGATGACCAACCGCCTGCCCCAGATGGTGCGGTTCGCCCTCGCCTTTGGTCACCGCAAGGACCAGCCCGACAAGCCGCGGGAACTGGTCGTGCGCTCGGTCCTGCTGCCCACCCGCGGCATCCCGCTCCAGTTCCAGGGCGGTGGCGCGGCTCTGTTGCGGCGCGGTCCCGTCCCGGGCGCACCGCCGCCTGAAGGCCCCGCCGCCAGCCTCGAGGAACTGCGCCGCGCCCAACCCGCAGGAGGTCGTTGATGCGTTGTCGCGCTCCATCCCGCCGCCGCGCCGCACCGGGATTCGCCCTCATCCTGGTGATGATCGTCATCTTCTCGCTGGGCATCCTGGCCGGCATGTTCGCCTTCTCGATGAAGGTCGAGTCGCGCCTGGCGGCCAACTTCAACGACGACGCCGAACTCCAGTGGTACGGCCGCTCCGGCGTCGAACTGGCCCGGTACGTTCTGGCCGAGTCCTTCCGGCGCCCCAAACCCGCCTCGCTCAATCAAATCTGGGCCGGCGGCCCCGGCGATCTCACCGAAACCAACGGCCCCCTCATGGACCTCAACCTCCGCGCCGTGAAACTCGGCGACGCGACCCTCTCGATCCGCATCGAGGACCAAGAACGCCGGGCCAACATCAACCGCGCCGACCCGGTGATGATCGAGCGCGCCCTCGAATTGATCGGCCCCGGCGTGGCCGACGCCGCCACCATCGCCGACTCGCTCGCCGACTGGCTGGATCTGGACGACGACCCCCACCTCAGCGGTGCCGAAAGCGACTTCTACAACTCCCTCAACCCGCCCTACTACGCCAAGAACGGCCCGATGGACGACATCGCCGAGCTGCTCCTGGTCAAGGGTGTCACTCCCGGCCTGTTCTGGGGTCCGCGGGCCCTGGGCCATCGCGATCAACTCTATCGGCCCCAGCCATGGAGCGAAGCCGACGAAGCCCTCGCCGGCATGGCCCCCATCGGCTTGGTGGACCTGTTCACCGCCATTTCCTCGGGGGCCATCAACATCAACACCGCCTCGGCCGAGGTCCTCCAGTTGCTCCCCGGCGTGGACGAAGTGCTCGCCCAAAACATCATCCGCTTCCGGGCCGGCCCCGACGGGGTGGACGGCACCGAGGACGACACGCCGTTCCAAAACCTCGGCATGCTCTCGCCGGCCAACGTGCCGGGGCTGGTTCCCGAGATCGTCGCCGAGATCCAACGCCTCCGCCTTGCCGACGTCCGCAGCCTGACCTTCCACGTCGAGGTCGAGGTCCGGCTGGGCCGTCTAGAACGCACCTACAGCGCGCTGGTCGGGATGCAGGGCAACGTCCCGGTCATCCTCCAGTTCTCCTGGCCCTGAACCCCGGCGGCCGGAAGAGCCAACGCCTCCCGCTCCGCCGGGGCGTGGACCACGCGGGTCAGGCCGTTCACTTCAGCGCCTGCAAATCGGCGCCGAAGTTGATGTGGAACGCCTGCCCCCCGATGACCAGCGCGGGGACGCTCTTGACGCCGGCGGCCTCGGCCTCGGCCAGGCGGCTCTTGTCCTGGCCCAGATGCACGATCTCCAACTCGTAACGGCTCGGGTCCAGCGCCCGGGCAACGTTTTCCTCGGCGCTGACACAGACCGGACAACCGGCGTGATAGAACACGGCTTTGGTTTTCATGGCTTGGTTTGTCTGTGGGTTTGGTTCAACTTGCACTCATGCGTGACATCAGTCACCGCGATGAACCGTGGCCACCTTTCCCGCCCCCCACAAGAGGGCACTTTTCGGTAAGGCAGGCACTTTCCGGTGCGAATTGCTCGCCATGAACGAGAAAAAAAATCCGGGCCGCACCCACCGACCGCCCGTCGGCCGGATGCTCGAGAGCGTGCTGGGCTGCAAATGGTCCCTGACCGTGCTCGGCCTGGTCCGCAAGGGCATCCGACGGCCGGGCGCCATGGAACGCAGCGTGCCGGGCCTGACGACCAAGGTCCTCAACGAACGGCTCCGCAAGCTCACCCGCTACGGCATCCTCGAACGCCGCGCCTTTCCGGAAGTGCCGCCGCGGGTCGAGTACCACCTGACGCCGTTCGGTCGGAAGTTCGACCGGCTGCTGCGCATGGTGGAACGGTTGCAGGCCGAGCTGGACCAGCCGGATCAACCGCCGGACGGGAAACCAAGCTGAGCCCGCCCTGCTCCGGCTCCCGGCACCCGCGCCTTCCGCCGATCACTCGCAGGTTTTTTTTCGTTTTTCCCGGCCCGCCGGAACACGCCAGACTCGCGCGGCATGAAGACACGTCGCTCGCACCACCGATCTTCCACGGGACTCCGGGCGTCCCTGCTGGCAACGATGGTTTTGGCAGCCGGTGTCGTGCCGGCCGGCGAACCCGCCCTTCAGCCGCCGAACATCGTGCTCATTTACGCCGACGATCTCGGCTACGGCGACGTGAGCTGCCAGGGGGCCACGCGCGTCCAGACCCCGGCCATCGACCGGCTTGCGGCCGAGGGGCTGCGCTTCACACGCGGTCACGCGGCGGCCGCAACCTGCACCCCTTCGCGCTACGCTCTGTTGACCGGCGAATACGCTTTTCGCCGGAAAGGCACCGGCGTGCTGCCGGGCAGCGCGGCACTGATCATCGATCCCCGGCGCACCACCCTGCCTTCGCTGCTCCGCCAAGCCGGCTATGCCACCGCCGTGGTCGGCAAGTGGCACCTGGGCCTGGGCGACGGCGACATCGACTGGAACGGCCTCATCCAGCCGGGTCCCCGCGAGGTCGGCTTCGATTACTCCTTCATCATCCCGGCCACCGGCGATCGCGTGCCCTGCGTCTATGTCGAGAACGGCCGGGTGGTGAACCTCGATCCCGCCGACCCCATCCGGGTGAGCTATCGCGAGCGGATCGGCGACGACCCCACCGGCGCAGAACACCCCGAGTTGCTCAAGATGCGGCCCAGCCACGGGCACGACCGGACGATCGTCAACGGCATCAGCCGGATCGGCTACATGAGCGGCGGTCATGCCGCCCGTTGGGTGGACGAGGAGATGGCCGACACCCTCACCGAGCGGGCCGTTCGCTTCATCGAAGAACACCAACAGCAGCGGTTCTTCCTCTACTTCAGCTACCACGACATCCACGTGCCCCGCGTGCCGCATCCGCGCTTCGTCGGCAGCACGCCGATGGGGCCGCGCGGCGATGCGATCGTCCAGATGGACTGGTGCACCGGCCGCATTCTCGAAACGCTGGACCGGCTGGGCCTGACCGGGAACACGCTGGTGATCTTCACCAGCGACAATGGCCCGGTGCTGGACGACGGCTACCAGGACGGCGCGGCCGAGCTGGCGGGATTCCACCGTCCGGCCGGACCGTTCCGCGGCGGCAAGTACAGCCGTTACGAAGGCGGCACCCGCGTCCCCTTCATCGTGCGGTGGCCGGGCCGGGTTCAACCCGGCGTCAGCGACGCGCTGGTCAACCAAGTCGATCTCCTGGCGAGTTTCGCCCGCCTCACCGGCCGGCCTCTCCCGGCGGAAGCCGCGCCGGACAGCTTCGACGTTTTGCCCGCGCTGCTGGGCGACTCGGCCACGGGCCGGGACCACCAGATCGAACAGGGTCGCGCCCTGGCCTTGTGCGAAGGCCGGTGGAAATACCTGCCGCCCGCCAGGGGCCCGGCCGTCAACCGCAACGTCAACATCGAGACCGGCCTGAGTCCGGAGCCCCAGCTCTACGACCTGCGCGACGATCCGGCCGAACGTCACAACCTGGCCGCGGCCCATCCCGACCGCGTCCGGGCCATGGACCGCCGATTGCAAGCCCTGCTTCAGGCCGGCCGCAGCCGTCCCCTCTCCCACCCATGAGCGCGCATCCGAACAAGAACAACCATCGCAAACCCCGCGATCCCGAGCTGCAAAAGCGGATCGACGACCTCATCGCCTGGAAGGGCGGTGGTCACAATCCGGACCTGGTGGCGGACATCATCGAAGACGCCCTCAAGCTGCTGCATGATGTCGAGCATCGGGGCGATGCCCGCGTGCTCCAAATGGCGGTCCGGGAACTGCGCTACGCCTTCCGGGTGTTCGCGCCTTACGCCGACCGCCGCAAGGTGTCGATCTTCGGCTCGGCACGGACCTCCAAGGAGGCGCCCGAATACCGGCAGGCCGTCGAGTTCGGGCGGCGCATGGCCGAGGCCGGCTTCATGGTCATCACCGGGGCCGGCCCCGGGATCATGGAGGCGGGACACGAGGGCGCCGGCCTCGAGCACAGTTTCGGCGTCAACATCCGGCTGCCTTGGGAACAGGCCGCCAATCCGGTCATCGAAGGCGATCGCAAGCTCATCAACTTCAAGTACTTCTTCACCCGCAAACTGACCTTCATCCGGCACTCGGACGCAGTGGCTCTCTTCCCCGGCGGGTTCGGCACCATGGACGAGGGTTACGAGGCCCTCACGCTCATGCAGACCGGCAAGAGCCAGTTGATGCCGCTGGTGATGATCGATCCGCCGGGCGGCACGTTCTGGCGGCGTTGGCACGAACATGTACAGGATCTCCTCCTGGCCAATGGGCTCATTTCCGAGCAAGACCTGAACCTCTACTTCCTGACCGACGATGTCGCCCAGGCGGTCCGGCACATCCGGCGCTTTTACCGGAACTACCACTCGAGCCGGTACGTCGGGGATCTGCTGGTCATCCGGCTGAATCATCCCCCCGGCCCCACCGCGGTGGAAGCGCTCAACGAGGACTTCGCCGACATCATCAACGGCGAACCGTTGCGCGTGGTCGATCCTCTGCCGGAGGAAGTGGCGGACAAGGATTGCCTGGACCGGCCGCGGGTGGCCTTCGGGTTCGACCGGAAGTCCTACGGGCGCCTGCGGCTGTTGATCGACCGGCTCAACCTGCTTTGAGCCCGCTCGGGCCCGGTCCGCCCGCTGCTCGATCAGGTCCCGGCGGGGGGCGTGTCGTCTGGCTCCTGGTTCCATCGCACGCGGTAAACCGCGACCTTCCCGGCAATGCCCTTCACGGTGGCCGGCGGCAACGGTTCGCACCGGCGGGCCAGGGCGGGATCCTCCTCCTCCAGACGGCGGAAAGTCGCCTCGCTGATCACGATCCAGTCCCGCTCCGCCACACCCTCCAACCGGCTGGCGAGGTTCACCTCCCGGCCAAACACGGTGTAGTTGAGGATGTGATTCTCCGAGCCCATGAGGCCCACGACCGCCACGCCGGAATGGATCCCGATGCCCAGGCTCAGTTCCGGTTGGAGCGGCTCGGGCGGTTCGCCCTTGGCGGCGCGTTCTGCATTGGCGCGCCGGATCGCCTCGTTGGCCGCGTGCCGACGCTCGTTGATCCGGGCCAGGGTCCGCTGGGCCTCGATGGCCGCCCGCACACAGGCGGCCGCCTGGTTGTCCCGGGTCACCGGCGCCCCCCAAAAGGCCATCACGCAGTCGCCGATGTACTTGTCCAGCGTCCCGCCGAACTCCTTGACCCGGTCCGCCACCGCCGCCAACACCTCGTTGACCGAGTCGAGGGTGCGGGCGGCGTGATCGGCGAGAATCCGCTCCGCCTCGGGGCCTTCGGCGCCGGCCAGCCGGATTCGCTCCCGGGCCTGCCGCTCCTGCTCGTCGGTCATCCGCGTGAACCCGCGCACGTCGGCGAACATCACCGTCACCGGCCGCAGGCTCCCGCCCAAGTGGATGCTCGGTTGGGCCAGCAGTTCCCGCACGACATCCGGCGCGACCACTTTCGAGAAAAGGGACCGCACCCGCCGTTGCTCGCGTCGTTCGACCACGACCCGGCAGGTGACCATGGCCAGATGGGTCAGCAACAACCCACCCCCCAACGGGGAAACCAGCGGCAGCCAGATCCGATGCTGGACGAACAAGGACGCCGCCAACCAGGTGAACCCGCCCAACGCCGCGGCGATCAGCAACGTCGAAAGCACCGGCCGGACGGTCCACGTCACCCAACCGGCGAACAGCCCCATCAGCACGATCAGGCCCAGCTCCAAAGCCATCGACGGCGGCCGGATGAACCGCCCCATCAGCAGGCTGTTGGCCACGTTCCAATGCAGGCTGACCAGATAGGTCTCGTGGGCCAGCGGCGTGGCTCCCACGTCCGAGATGTTGCTCCCCGTGCCCAATGACCCCACCACCACCAAGTGGCCCGCCAGCGCCGGCTCGATCTTCTCGCCCGCCTGCCGGTACTGGTCCATGGCCAGGACGTCGGTGAAGCTGACCTTGAAAATCCGCGGGTCGTTCCAC
>RFJD01000211.1 GCA_003695015.1 Verrucomicrobiota bacterium
CCAAGACCCGCTCGGCCAGCCGGTCCGGAGAAACCACCCAAAGGCGCGTGTAGCCGCGCACCGCGCCGTCGGCCAGCAACTGGCGCTCGACCTGGAAGGTGGCCTGCTTGGGGGTCAACCAAATCAACCGGCCGCCGTCCGCCTCCGCCTGCAGCGCCGCGCGCGCCTCGGCCAGGCAGCGGAACGTCTTCCCGCTGCCCGCCGGCCCGACCAAGAACCGCACGACCATGCCCCCACCATGAGCCGCCCGCCGCCGGCCCGACAACCCCAAAGCCATCCCCGGCCGCCTTTGCCGCGGCGGACCGCCGCCGCCACCACCGGGCGCGGGCATCACCGGCAGGCTTTCCCCCATCCACCCCCCGGCTTTCCCGAACTGTCAGCGGCGAAGGTCCCGGTTCACTTTCGCACCGGGAGGTACGGGTTGGCCCAGTTGGTCCGCACCATCCGCCGGAGACGCGCGACGACCTCCGCATAGCGGGGATCCCGCGCCAGGTTGTGGTACTCCTCCGGATCGTTGGCGTGGTCGTAGAGTTCCACCCCCTGCTGCCCTTGGTCCCACTCGGTGTACCGCCAGCGTTCGGTGCGCACCGAGTAGCCTGGGAACCGGCGGCGCCAGACCTGCGTGAAAGCCGGCTTGTCCCACGGCGCCTCGGGATCGTCCAACAATGGCCGGAGGCTGCGCCCGGCCAGGTTGTCCGGCGGCGTCAGCCCGGCCAACTCGGCCAGCGTCGGGTAGATGTCCAGCGATTCCACCGTCCGCCCGCAGCCGGTTCCCTTCCGGGCCTGCCACGGAGCGGCGATGATCATGGGAATCCGGGCGGCCTGCTCGAAGAGACTCTGCTTCATCCACAAGCCGTGCTCGCCCAGGTGATAACCATGGTCGCTCCAGAACACGAGGATGGTCCGGTCCGCCAGCCCCAGCCGATCCAACTCATCCAGGAGCCGGCCGACCTGCGCATCCACGAAGGTGATGGTGGCGTAATAGGCGCGCTTGGCTTCCCGGGCCTGCTGCTCGGTCACGCCGAACCACGGATGCGGCCGCGTGGACAACAACGCCGGCGGCGGGATGTCCGCCAGGTCCTCCTTCGTCACCGGCGGCATGTGGATCTTTTCGAGGGGGTACAAATCGAAATACCGGCGGGTGGCCACGTACGGGCAATGGGGCCGGTAGAGGCCGGCGGCGATGAAGAACGGCTCGTCCCGGTGCCGCCGGAGCAGATGGATGGTCTCGTCCACCACCAGGCCGTCGGTTTGCTCCGCGTCGGCGCCGTCGGCCTCCATGAAACTCAGCGAACTGCCCAGACCGCGTTTGGGGGTGTGGTTGGTGATCCGGGCTTCCTCGTCCTTGTCGCGCCCGCGGGGGTTGACCACCTGATCCCAGCTCTGGGGATCGTCCAGGCCGCTGGTGCCGATGGTGCCCGGGTTGCCGTAGTGATACACCTTGCCGATGCGCGCGGTGAACCAGCCATGGTTCTTGAACAGTTGCGGCATCGTGACGATGTCGGGCAGGTGGGTGCGGAAGTGGTACTTCAGATCGAACACCCGGGTCACGTCGGGCCGCAGGCCGGTCAGCATCGAGGAACGGCTGGGACTGCAGAGCGGAAACTGGCAGTAGGCCCGGTCGAACCGGGTGCCCCGGGCCGCCAACCGGTCGATGTTGGGGCTCTTCACCAACGGATGGCCGTAGCAACCCAGGTCGTTGTTCATGTCATCGACCAGGATGAACAGGACGTTCGGCTTCTCCGGACGGGCCGTGGCGGCCGCGCCCGCCGGCGCCACGCCGGCCACCACACCAAGCAACAAGCCGGCGACCAACCCCGTGGGCCCCGCTTTCGGCAGGAAAGACAATGCGTGCTTCATGGCGCGACTTTGCCCGGCCTGCCGGCGCGGTGCCAGTCAGGAATCGCAGAAGCCGGCGCAAGAGCCTTCGCCCATCGAAGCCGGCCCGCACGCCGCCTCCCTCCGGGCGTCCCCCGGACTTGCCATCATCGAGCCCGCGTCCCTACCTTCGAGCCGCAACCCCCATGAGGGCCCAAACGATCCAATGCACCGCAAGGGCGTTCGCGCCTTTCCGTGGCCCGGGGCGGAGCGGCCGCCTCCCGTGGCGCCGGTTGTTGGCGCTGGGGTGGTTCGGAACGGTGGCGGCTCTTCCCCAACCGGTCATCACCGAGTTCATGGCCCGCAACCAAAGCTCGCTGGCCGACGGCTACGGCGGGCAGCCGGACTGGATCGAGATCCACAACCCAACCGCCGAGCCGGTGTCGCTCGAGGGATTCTACCTGACCGACGATCTGACGGAGCCGCGCCGCTGGCGTCTGCCGTCAGTGGTGTTGGAGCCGGGCGCGTACTGGGTCGTGTTCGCCAGTGGCCGGGACGAACAGGACCCCGCCGGTCATTGGCACACCAACTTCCGGCTCGCGGGTGACGGCGAACAACTCGCCTTGGTGGCGCCGGACGGCCGGACGGTCCTTTCCCGCTTTCCCGCGGGTGGAGGCTCGTTTCCGCCCCAACGCGATGACGTGAGCTACGGCTTGGAAGAAAAGGCCGTGAAGGAAACGTTCATCGGCAGGGACACCCCGAGTCGATGGCATGTGGCCGATGCCGCCACGTGGGCTTCGGCATGGAACCGGCCCGGCCATGGCTTCGACGACGCCGGCTGGCAGCAAGGGCTCGGGGCGCTGGGGTTCGAAACCGGCCCCACTGCGGGAAACCTGCCGGTCTTTTGGTGGGCGGCGGAGGAGCGGGAGGACAACCACACGCCCGATGCCATGGGCCGTTACCCGCTGGAGCTGGTGGACGCGGAGGTCGTGGCGACGGCCGCCGGACATGCCCTCGCGTTCGACGGCGAGGACGATTACGCCATCGTTCCGAACATCCCGGAACTCCGGGCGCCGGGCGCCTTTACGTTGAGCCTTTGGTTCAACCGGTCGGTGGACCACGCCGGTGGCGGCGCCGACAGCAATCACAGGATCAACAACATTCTCTTGGCCCACTCGTCCAACGCCGACAACGACAACTTGGAAATCGGCACGGAAGGTTCGGCCTTGGAGTTCTACTTCGACACCGTCCAACAGGACGGTCCCAATCCCAGTCTGCGAATCGAGGCCGGCATCCAGAACGGCCGGTGGTATCACCTGGTTCTCACCTACGACCGCACCCGCCCCCAGCCGGTGGCGATCTACCTGGACGGCGAGCGGTTGGGCCAGTTCGCCGGTTGGGGCGGCGGCTTCGACGTCAGCGAAGCGCCCCTGACGCTGGGACTTGCCCGACCGGACCGCCAGCTCTGGGGCGATTTCCAAGGTTACATCGACGACGTGGCCCTCTGGACCACCGCGTTGGACGACGACGCCGTCCGCGCCCTCCATCAACGCACGCCACCGCCCGAGTTGGCCGGGTTGCGGGGGGCGATCCGGACCGACGTCGCCGCCGCCATGGCGGGCGGGGCTCCGGGTCTGTTGGTCCGTTACCCGTTCGAGGTGGCCGACCCCGACGCCTTCGCCAAATGGCGCCTGCGGGTGCGACACGACGCCGGCCTCGTCGTCTGGCTCAACGGTGTGGAGATCCTTCGCCGGCTGACGCCCGAGCCGGCCGGTTGGGACGCCACCGCCACGGCCGAACGGCCCGACCAGGAGGCCTTGCAGTGGATCGAGGTTCCCCTGGCCACCTCGCCGCCGATCGCCCCGGGCGGGAACCTGCTGGCCGTGCATGCCCTCAACTCCGATCCGGCCGACGAGGACCTGTTGGTGGAAGTGGAGCTCGAAGGCGAAGGGCCGGTTCAAACCCGCGAAGCCTACTTCCCCGCGCCCACTCCCGGCGCGTCCAACGGCTCCGGGGTGGCGGGGTTCGTCGAACCGGTCCGGTTCAGCGTGCCCCGCGGGTTTTACGATGAACCGTTCGAGGTCGAACTCGACTGCCCGA
>RFJD01000212.1 GCA_003695015.1 Verrucomicrobiota bacterium
CGTCGGGTTCCCCTCGTACTCGGTGTTGCTCCGCCCCGTCGCCGGGTTGTTGTCGGTGTCCAACAGCCAATGGTAGTAGTACCGGTTGACCATCCCGTCGGGCGTCTGCTCGGTCGCCGGCGCCGCCACCCCCTGCACCCACATCCGCAAGTGCAGGTTCTCCCCCAGCACCTCCGCCGCAATCCCCCGGATGTCTCCGCTCGAATCGGCCATGTCCGACGGATCCGTGATCCACACTCCGGCAGCCAGAGGCAAACAGGTCAAAGAACCGACCAATGCCAGGAATACCGGAGACTGCTGCAACCGAAATGCCCATGACAAACCAACGGGCCTGACCATCGCTTTCATGGTGATTGTTGTTTGGGTTTGCGTTCACTGGCGCCGCTACATCAAACGCCCCGAACACCCGGCGCCCTGCGATCGAGACGGTCCCTCAAGCTGTGGAACAGGGAGTCTCATAGCACACAGAAGCCGGTCTGCCAAGTCATTTCTTTCACGCCGGATCCGCCGCTCGCGCGACCGACTCGGAGCTTCGCCAACCACTTCCTCCCCCGGCTGCCAAGCCCCCGGTTGCGACTCCGCCAGCCTCGGCTACCCTCCTGACTCATGAGAGTCCTGGTCACGGGAGGCGCCGGATTCGTGGGACGTGCCGTGGTGGCGGCCCTGCTCGAAGAGGGGCACGAAGCCGTCGTGTTGGCGCGACGCCCCGACACACCAGCGGCACGTACACTGGCTGCCCGGGATGGTGTTCGGGTCGTGGCCGGTGACATCCTCGATCCCGCCTCCCTGCCGTCCGCGCTGGAAAGCGCCGATGCCGTCGTCCACTTGGTCGGCATCATCAGCGAGTGCGGCCGGCAAACCTTCGACCGTGTCCACCGCCTCGGCACCCAACACCTCCTGCAAGCCGTCCGCCAAACCGGCCGCATCCGACGCTTCATCCACATAAGCGCCCTTGGGACCCGGCCCGATGCCCCGTCCCGGTACCACCAAAGCAAATGGGCGGCGGAGCAAGCCGTCCGGGCCAGCGGGCTGGACTGGACCATCTTCCGGCCGTCGCTGATTTTCGGGCCGGGCGACCAGTTCGTGAACCGGTTCGCCCGGATGAGCCGTTGGTCCCCCATTCTGCCCATCCCGGGCAGCGGTCGGGGCACGATGCAACCGGTCGCCGTCGAGGTCGTGGCCGCCGCCTTCGCCCGCGCCCTGACCGAACCGCGCGCCATTGGCCGGACGTTCGACCTCGTGGGCCCCGAGGAAATGACCCTCGCCCAAATCTTGGACCACATCTTGGCCGCCTGCGGCCGGCGACGCTGGAAGCTCCGGATCCCGGGCCCCCTCGCCCGCATTCAAGCGGCCATCCTCGAATGGCTCTGGCCCCGTCTGCTCAAACGCCCCGCTCCACTCAACCGCGACCAACTCCTCATGCTCGAGGAACGCAACACCGGAGATCCGCGGCCTGCCATCGAGTTGTTCGGCCTGCCGGTGATTCGCTTCGCCCAGGGTCTCCGCCAAATGTTCCCTCCTGCCGGTACCAACGCCCCCTGACACCCGCCGCCGCCCCGACCTGCCAGCGTTCCGAGCCGTGGGAAGCTTCACGGCCGCCTCAGCCGGTAGAATCGCTTTGTCTCGTTGGTCGCGGTGGAATCGCGGAACCAAACACGCCCGTCGGCGCCGGCCAGGTTCGTGCCGAGGTTCGACCACTCACCGAAACGCAGGCGCGGAGCACCCTCCAACTGATAAACGACACCGGCCTCGCCTTCGGCCTCCAGGGCAATCTCACCGTCCGGCTCGGCGACCACCGCGGTGAACTTCGGCGGCTGCGGCCGGTCCGGCGGCGGCAACGGCAACGCCAGGATGCGCAGCGTGGCCCGGTTCCGCGCCAGTCGAAGCCCCCCGCTGTGATTGGTGTGGCTGCCATCCTCCGGGGCCCCGGTCAGCACCAGCGTCAACCGATCGTCCCGGATGTATTTCCGCACATCCAACAACACGAAGGACTGGGACAGTCGGCCGCCGGTCGGCACATAAGTCACCGAGCCCATGCGCGTGGCCGTGAACGGCCCCTGCGTCAGCAGGTCGTTGCCGGTCGGATCGTTGGCTTGGGCGGTGTTCCACGTCACTGCCGGCGTGAAATCCAGATATGCCTGATCCAGAGCCCAAAGCTGGACGTTTTGCTGGTGGTCATTGGCCAACTGCACCGTGAACACCGCCCGGGAGCCGTCGGGAACGAACAACCGGTCGAGGTCGAACTGAAAGTAGGCCTTCCGCATGAAGTCCGGGTTCGATGGATGGTGCTTCACCAGCAAGACGCCCTCCGCGGCTTCGTCCTGGTCTTCGTCGGCATAACCGCCGCCCCGAATGAACGCCTCCCGGGCCACCAACCGGTTCGTCCACGCCAGCCCGAAGCCGGCGGGATAAATGCCGAGATGCACTTCCGCCGTGTCGGTCCCTCCCTGTCCGTCGCTGACGCTGTAGCTGAATTGGTCCTCGCCAATGAAATTGACCTCCGGCACGTAGCTCAGGACGCCGGGGCCGGCTTGGGTGACCTCGCCGTGAAAGCCCTGGGTGTAAGAGGCGATGGAAAGCTCCCCGCCGTCGGGGTCCGCGTCGTTCGCCAACACCCGGATCGGCAACGGCGTGTTCCGCAGGCCAAAGTAGTAATCGTCGCGGGCCACCGGGCGCGTGTTCCCGGCATCCACCGTCATTTCAAAACAGTACAAGGAATGCGCCTGGATCGTCGTGTTCACATGGCCGGCTGAGGAGGCTTGGATCGTGTCGCTGACCCCCTCGATCGGCAGGGCCTCATGCCAGCGGGTGCGCCCAACCCGGGGAGTCACCAGATCCCAGCCCGTGAGCGTCACGTTCACCGGCACGTCGGCGTCCGTGTTGTTCAGCACCCACACCGTGACGAGGTTGCTGCGGATCAGGGCCGCGGTGGCGGTGAGTTCCGGGGGAAGGTTGATGTCCAGGGCGTGGCCATGATTCGAAGTCGTGGTCAGCTTCCGGAAGATGTAGTACTTCACGTTCCGGGTGACCTTCGAGCCGTTGTTGAGGATGTAACAATGCTTCTGGGCGGTGGTGCCGATGGCCAGCCACGAGTCCAGTCCGCTGAAACCCGCGCGGATGCGGTCCAGCCACTGACTGAAGGTCGGAATCTCGTCAGCCGGGGTGGCGCCCTTCCAGCCATGCACCTCCGTGTCCCACACTTCCTTTCCCAAGGCCCGGCCGGCGGCGGCGAAATCTTCGGGCGTGCCCTGCCGGCCGGTGTTGTGGGAGGAGACGATGTCGATGGCCGCCCGTTTGGCGGCTGAGTTCACGCCTTTGAGCCAGTTGACACCCTGCGTGAAACTCCAGGTGGACGGAGCGATGACCAGGGGCATGTCGTCGCCCAGAACGGTTTTCATGTAGCCGACGATGTCGCGCACGTCCGAGGGGGTCACGTAGTTCCACTCGTTGCTCATGTCGAGGTAGTGGATCTTGAACCCGTAGGACTTCATGAGCTGCACGTAGCGC